>JALYTI010000476.1 GCA_030854375.1 Acidobacteriota bacterium
GATCAAGGCGTAGACGCGATTGGGGTTTGAGTTCGCTATGGCGACGGCGACCTTGCCAGTTGTGCGGGTTGGCAAACCGTGGCCGGTAAGTTTCTTCCAGGTGAGGCCGCCATCAGTCGACTTGTAGAGTCCACTTCCTGGGCCACCGCTTTCTCGTCCCCAGGTATGAATCTCAAGGGGCCACATTCCGGCAAACAAAATGCGAGGGTTACTCGGATCCATCGCAATGTCAGACGCGCCCGTGTTTTCATCGGTGAAGAGAACCCGGTCCCAGGTCTTGCCGCCATCCGCCGTGCGAAAGACGCCGCGCTCCGGTTGTGGTCCATAACTGTGGCCCATTGCCGCCGCAAGCACGATCTCGGGATTCTTTGGATCGATGACGATGCGTCCGATGCGCCCGGTCTTCTCGAGCCCCATCAGCTGCCATGTTTTTCCGGCGTCGGTGGATTTGTATATGCCGGCGCCGACGGAAATATGACTGCGAATAAATGCCTCACCGGTACCTGCCCAGATGACATTCGGATCGGAAGGCGCAATAGCCAAAGAGCCAATGGAGGAAACCGGATATTGATCGAAAATTGGATCCCAATGTACGCCGCCATCAGTAGTTTTGAAGATGCCGCCTGATGCGGCCCCGACATAATAAATATTCGGCTGACCCGGCACGCTCACAACTGAAGTTACACGGTTGCCTACGGGTCCGATGTAACGGTACTTAAGGGCGCCGAGAATATCTTTGTTGCTTTCCTGCGCATTAAGGATTGCAATCGAGATGACAAAGAGCCACAGCGCGCCAACCGCAAATCCGAGGATGCGGTTATTGCAGGTCGTCATGATGAATTCTCCTTAGCGAGTGTTGAAGTTCAAAGTTCTGTCATAGGGCGTTTCCTCGCGCGGCGGGGCACAAGTGCCCTTTCTAAACGGCGCGCGCGCGTTGTGTTGATTGAAAAACACAAACTGAAGTTTGAACTCTAAAGTTCAAGGGTCTCTCTTTGAATTGTTTGGAAAAACGAAGACCGGCCTAACTTGTCTTTGAAGCGAGTGGATTATTGCACTTCTTCGAGCGAAGAAGCAAAAAAAGGTGATGGTGAACCGGCCGCGGATGAACGCGGATAAAACGCGGATCAGAAAAATAAGGGCCGACAGTGAAGTTCTTCATAAGAAGATCCGGCAGTCCTCCAAAGGATCACGCGTTTCAGTTTATGCAATCGGTGTTTATCTCTGGAAACCGTGTATGATAAGCGCATTTCTACCAATGCTCGTTGTCTCAGCCACTACTCTAAATGGACGAGGAGAAAGCATGAAAAGGATCTTTTTATCAATGCCGATATTAGCCATCGTCTTGGTCCTCACACTTCAAATCTTTTCCGATAGCACCGCAGCGCGAACCATCGAGGATTATCCGCTCATGTGCCGCGGAGGAGGGACCCTGGTGACAGGCATTGCACCGGGGGAGAGAAACATCGGCTTCTCCTTCACGCGGGGATCTAAGCCGGCAGGCGAAGGCCTGGCCCCCGGTGAGTGTTCGTGGATGGACCGCGGTATGTACACGAATGAACCTGACCGGCTTTCACAGCACGTGGAAGATACCTCCGACAGCTTGAAGGTGGGCGGAACGCTCGCACCAGAAAACAGGTGGTACGAGGAACTTCATTCTTCGGATAGTTATTGGACCTTCATGGTTTCGAATAACGGGCGAGGACAGTTGATCGCCACTAGTGCGCGGCCCAACCGTGATCGGGGCTTCGCTCCCTCAAGTACGGCAAGACTGCCCGGCGGCATTGGACAGATCAGAATACCCGATCTGCCCAGAGCTCGTACGCTTGATGATGAAACACCAAAGATGATCCTTCTCAACGGCCCGCCAGAGCCCGCCTCAAGAACTGAAATGCTGGAAGGTTTTCCTGTGGGACGGAGTTCGATTGTTGTTCCCGGACCCCCCGACTTAAGCACCGAAGAACAGATGAGAGTTCTAAAATCAGCGGGATTCGGCACTTTGAGTGAGCCACCGACGCCGTACGTCACGCTAACTCCAAAAGAACCCCTGGTAGCTGGAAGAGGTCGCTTGGCTTTTTACTACCCGGCAGTATTCGAACCAGATTCAGACCACACAGTCTGGCAAATGAATGATTCAGAAGCCGGTCGACCTCCCGGTTCGCTCTCTATCGGTCTCACCTTCGAGACCCCGGGGAAGTATTGGATGACTCTCAGCTTTAAAGCCGTGAGCTTGGGTATTAAACTCGTTAAGCCGCCGATTACGGGGTTTCCGGAAACATTCGTTCTTAATCGCTCTGACGGTACCAAAGAGACACTTAGTCCAGGTAAGAAGACGTCAATAGCGGACGACTGGCAGAGGTGGAATATATTTCTCGAGGTGGCGAAACCCGGCACATACTACTTCGGTCTTGAAGCGCAAAGCAAAAACGAGAACAGACAATGGTTGTTTCACTCCTGCGAAGTAGTGAGCTTCAAATAGAATGAGTGCTCTGAAGTTCTCGGCGGTCGAGATGATCGCGACTTAAGAAATCTCGGGGTGCGCCAGGAGAATGGTCCATGAAGAGGATTTTCTTATCAGCGTTGATTGGCATCGGTGTGGTGGCCGCGATCTTTCCACTCTTCTCAGGAAGCAGTGCAGCACGGACCCCAGACGATTACCCGCTCGTCTGCCGAGGCGGAGGGAGTTTGGTGATTGGCATCGCACCGGGTGAGGCAAATATAGGTTTTGAATTCACGCGAGGACCTAAGCCGGCAGGGGAGGGCCTCGCTCCCGGCGAGTGCTCCTGGGTGGACCGTGGCATGTACGGCAACGAACCAAACAGAGTCTCCCAGCATGTCGAAGATGGTTCTGAGAGTCTGAAAGTGGGAGGAACACTTGCTACGGAAAACAGATGGTACGAGGAACTTCATTCTCCGGACAGTTACTGGACCTTCATGGTATCCAACAACGGGCGCGGACAGTTGATTGCGACGAGTGCCCGGCCAAATCCGGGGATGAACGTGTCTCCCAC
>JALYTI010000477.1 GCA_030854375.1 Acidobacteriota bacterium
GTGTATGGCGGCAATGGTGATCTCAGCGTAGTCTGCCAGCAACAAAACGTGGATGAAGTATTGATTTCCAGTTCTATCATGCCGCAACAGCGTCTGCAGGAGATTGTGTCGTTTTGCCGGGCCCAGGACATCGCAGTAAAAAGGATGCGGCTAACGATTGAAGATTTGACTGAAAAGTGAAGATTGAAAATTGTTAACAGTCCGAAAAGTTCCGTAAACATTACCGTCAGTATTCATGCCAGATCAGATAATGCAATTCAAAGCGGGCGCGCCGGCGAAACTGATAATGATCTTCACAGTCTCGCTCGCGTTGTTTGCCTCCTGGTTTGTGGTTCGTTGGTATCTGGGCAACACGATCGCAGAATACTTCCATCCTGAAGAGCGTCGATTGGAAACGGCCCGGCTGGCGGTGTCATTGGCACCCGACGATCCTTTGCCTCACTGGAGCCTCGGTTACCTCATACAGAAAGAGCTCCCGCCCGACCAAATTTCGGCTGCCATAGCTGAATATGAGAAGGCAGTAAGCTTATCGCCGAATGATTATCGATTTTGGATGGACCTCGGACACGCTATGGAGCAGGCAGGTGAGTTTGATAAGGCAGAAAAAGCATTGCGAGAAGCGGTTAAACTCGCGCCCTCGTATGCATATCCGCGCTGGTTGTTGGGAAACTTACTCCTGCGTGCTGACCGTTACACCGAGGGGTTTGCCGAGTTGCGGCAAGCAAGTGAAGCGGACGATCAATTCCAGACACAGTTATTCAATCTGGCATGGCAGGTACACAAAGACGATTTCGACGCGCTGCGAGGGGCCATCGGAAATACGCCGGAGTCGCGCGCTCAATTTGCTAAGTACTTACTCGCACATGGAAAGTTCGATGAAGGTCTGCGACTGTGGAACAGTTTAACGCAAACTGAAAAGAGAGCTAACCGCTCCGCCGCCGATTCCGTAATCGGTAGTCTCATCACCGCGAACCGTTACCACCAGGCGGTTGAGTGTTGGAACGATGTCGCCCCCGGCGAACCTTACCGCGCAAGCGTGGGACACATTATTGATCGAGGATTTGAAGACAATGTGGCCCATGGTCCGGGCGCGGTCTTTGGTTGGCAAGTGCAGTCTGCTTCGCAAGTGCAGATCGGAATTGATCCCGGCGTCGGCCATAGCGGAAGTCGCAGCTTGCGCATATTGTTTCAGGTTCGCGCACATATCGATGCAATCAATGTGTCACAGCTGGTTTCGGTGCAACCTAATACCCAATACGATTTTGAGTGTTACGTGAAGACGGACAAACTGGTGAGTGCCGCGACTCCCGTTGTACTCATCGCGGAAGCAGCCAGCCAGACTAGTCTGGCAACTTCAGATGCCGCACCTACCGGCAATAGTGATTGGCAACGTATCGCCTTGTCTTTTAAGACGGGGGCGAAGAGTGAGGCTATTAGAATCGGGATCAGCCGGAGTTCGTGCGTTGATAGTCCGGTGTGTCCGATTTTTGGTACCGTTTGGTATGACGACTTTGATCTCAAGCAGAGAAAGTAGCGCGCTCGTTTCTCGAGAAGCTGAAGCTCGCGTGGTGAAGCCGGCTGCGTATGTAACTTATCGCATCAGGCACACGCTCGCGAGCAGATTCGCATTCCTGATCCTTTGTGTCGCAATCATACTTTCGGCACTTGCCTACGGCACGGTTCACGCCTGGGCGCTGGCAGTATTTTTACTAGGTAGCGTCGCCATCTTAGTTCTATGGCTGGTTGATAGCTGGATGTTGGGATCTGTTCGCATCAGCCGCAACGTATTGCAATTATCTCTTATTGGAATGTTTGTGCTTGGAGTTGTCCAACTCCTTCCTTTCAGGGACCCGGGTAGCACTGGGACACCGTCGATACCGTTGATCAAGAGTCTGTCATTTGATCCGTATGCGACGCGGCTCATTCTCGTTGAGGCAGTGGCGTTGCTGATCTACTTTGCAGCCACCTTGATTTTCATTGACACGCCGAAGCGTCTCAGACTGTTGGTGAGGACCCTGACAATCTTTGGGTTTTTGCTGGCAATCTTCGGTCTGACTCAGTCTTTCACAAGTCCAAACAAGGTTTACTGGATTAGGGAATCGACACAAAGTCAGCCCTTCGGTCCGTTCATCAATCGTCACCATTTTGCCGGGTATATGGAATTAGCTCTGGCAGTGCCACTCGGGCTCATCTTCTCCGGATCAGTTGAGAAGGAAAAGAGACTTATATACCTCTTTGCAGCCGGTCTGATGGGTGTCGCGTTGATAATGACAAACTCTCGCGGCGGCATCATCAGCCTGATGGCGGAAATTCTTTTTCTTGTCGCGATAACCGGACTGAAACGCCGCCACCGGAAGAAGGAGTCTTCCGAGAAAAGATTCCGAATTAAGAGCGCCGCTGTGAAAGCTGGGCTCGCGCTGGCATTGATTATTTCCCTCTTTGGCAGTGTCGTCTTGTTGGGGGGGGAAGATGTATTAAGTCGGCTGGTGGGTTCAGTCAATACGGACGACGCCACGACGGGTCGAGCGCATTTCTGGGCCGTCACTACGGAAATAATAAAGACTCATCCTTTTCTCGGCACAGGGTTGGGAGCATTTCCCGTAGTCTATACAGGTTACGATTCACGTAACGGTTTCTTCAGATTGGAACAGGCGCACAACGATTATTTGCAGGTCGTGTCTGATGGCGGACTCGTTGGCGCTGCGCTCGCACTGTTTTTCGTTATCAACCTATTTCGGATGGGGTTTGCACGGCGAGAATCTCGAGATAATTTCAGGCGAGGAGTGGCAACTGGCGCGATGGCCGGGTGTTTTGCCGTGCTGGTCCACAGTTTTTTTGATTTCACGCTGCATACAACTGCCAATGCTCTGCTTTTTCTCATTCTCGCTGCGATGGCGACAATGAACGGACGAGTTCAAGACGTACAGACTCGTCGAAAACGACGGCACAGTGGGGAATCAGAGTCTGTAGTGAGACGGATGACGGGATCTGTGCAGGTCAATG
>JALYTI010000063.1 GCA_030854375.1 Acidobacteriota bacterium
CGATTACGCTTTTCGTGTGGGGCAGTACGTATTGTCGATAGTCATCGGGACCAAGCGCGCCAACCCACGAATCAAACAATTGGAGCGCCTGTGCGCCCGCATCGATTTGCGCGTTGAGATATTTGATCAGTCCGCGAGAGATCAAAGACATCATCGCATGCCACGCACCGCTGTCGTTGTACATCAGGGACTTTGTATGCACGTAATTTTTGGATGCGCCGCCCTCTATGATGTACGAAGCAAGGGTAAACGGGGCGCCTGCAAATCCAATCAGCGGCAAATCACTGCGAAGGGACTCGCGAGTTTGCCTGATAGCCTCGAAGACAAAATCCAGCGCCGCGATGTCTTCAATTTCTCGCAGGCGTTGAACGTCGGCGTTCACACGCACGGGATTATGAATGATTGGCCCTTCGCCTTTGGCAAATTCCAGATGCAGACCCATTGGCTCAATAATCAGCAGAATATCCGCAAAGATAATTGCCGCATCAACTCCCAGCCGCTCTGCCGCGGTGACAGTCACCTCCGCAGCCAGTGACGGCGTCTTGCATAGCTCAAGAAAACTCAGGCGCGCGCGCACGTCCCGATATTCCGACATGTAACGTCCTGCTTGCCGCATCAGCCAAATGGGTGTGTAGGGAACAGGTTCCCGGCGGCAGGCACGAAGAAAGGCGCTGTTGCGCAGAGCGTCGTTGAGCGTAGGGGCCGTCAATTTTGTTCCTTCAGGGGGTGACAGAGATTTCTGAACTTTCGCTCCAGTCAGCGCGTTCAACTTATAAGTCTCCTTAATGTTTCGTTGAATTCGTATCGCTGGTATTGGGTGCCGATCAAGATTCAGACTACAATAAACCGCTGAAAATCGGTAGCGAGGTGGCTTGCGATAAAGTTGTCACAAACCAGCAGTTTGCGGTGTTTGTTTCTTGAGAACGGTGCTAAATGAGCGGACAAGCTAGAGCCCTGACAGACTCCATGCCCTACGACATCGCTACTGCAGCGCCTTCGCTCAGCTTTGATGAAGCATTTACGCTTCATCACCGTGCCGTCTTCAGAACTGCCTGCGCCGTGGTTCGCGATGCCGCGCTGGCTGAAGACGTGACGCAGGAGGTGTTTCTTAGGCTTTACCGTAATCTCGATTCGACGCCAGGCGAGGAGTTATTGCGCGCCTGGCTTCTGCGCGTCACGCTGAACGTGGCGCGAAACGAGTTGCGCGGACGGACCCGATCAATGGTGCGCGACAATGAATACCAAAAGAACAGTGCTCCCGATGGATGGTTTGGAACACCGACTGGAGAAGATTACAAGCGGCGGATTGAGATTGAAGAGGCCCGACGAGCGCTGGACAAAATCAAGGAGCCAATGCGCAGCTGCCTGTTGTTGAAACAGCAAGGGCTTTCGTACCGCGAGATTGCCAGCACGTTATCCGTAAAGGAGACAAACGTCGGGAGTCTCGTTGCACGCGGCAGAAAAGAATTTGCAAGGGTGTATGGGAAAATCGGAGGTACACGATGAGCGAGTGTTTAAGCGAAGAGATTCTGCAGAGTTTTCTTGATGCAGAGCTTTCCCGCGAAAGCGAGGAAAGCGTTACTGCACACCTGGCTTTATGCTTGAGCTGTGCCGATGTTGCGCAGAAGATGGACAGGGAAAACAGCCTGGTTTCTGCGGCTCTGACGCCAGAGTTTGAGGCCAGTGTGCCCAGCGAGCGTTTGCGTCAGCGCATTGACGCCGCAGTGGCAGGAACCGGGGCAGTCAATCCAGGCGCGCTCGATGTCGCCGCGCAATCGAAGTTTGGTCGTTGGCTTCAAGCGGTTGCAGATTCCTTTACTCTTAATCCGCAACGAGCATTCGGTTATGCAGGTTTAATGGCTGTCCTGATTTTTGCGTTGATTTTCGCTGTAGTACAGCGACGTAACTTACAATCGACTCCTGACAGTCAGTCGGTTGCAACTGTCCAAAGGGGAACCGATGGTGCAACAAATGTTGTGGCTCTTCCCCCCGCTTCGTTGGGGCCTGATCGGGATACTCGCGTGCTGACGGGCGCTAGTGCTAACGCCGGACCACGTCGTCCGCGAAACACTTCCGCGAGAGTCGCACAGCCCCGCAGCACCGCGACGGTTGCGCATCATGTAAAGCTGTTGCCGGGCGAACGCAGCTACCTGCAGACGATTGCGGAATTGGATTCCACGATCAAGTTGGATCGAGGTGGAATGAAACCCGCGCTTCAGGCTGAATACGAAAGAAACCTGGCTTTCGTAGATCGCGCCCTCGCGGCCGCCCGGACCGCCGCAAAGAGCAATCCGAACGATCCCGATGCCGCGGAGTTCATGTTTTCGGCGTATCAAAGCAAGGTTGATTTATTGAATACCGTGGCTGACGCTCGCGTGTATGACAAGCAGCACTGAAGGGTGCCGGTCCTGAGCGATAATGAAGTTAATAGTCCTTCTTCTTAGTTTTGTCTTAATGCTCGTGACGGCGGGAGCCCGCGCTCATGTCGACGATCACAAAAACAAAATCCACATTCAGAAAATTGAGCGCAGTGTCGAGGCAGATTCGGCTGTGACGGTCGCTCTTTGCGTGAAGTCTGGCAGCATTACTGTGCGGGGTTGGGACAAGAATCAGGTGCTGGCACGATCAAGTGATGTCACCGAGCTCGAGTTAAAACGAGGGGATGGACCAAACGAGTCTGGTCCCGCTACGAAGCTGACAGTCTTAATGGTTGATCGAGCAGATGCGCATCGGGCCACAAGTGACTGTCAAGCTTTCGGTGATGTTGAGTTGAAGGTGCCGCGCGGCGCCTCGGTTCACGTGCAAACAGGTGATGGGGAAATAAACATTTCTGAGGTCGCATCGGTTTATGCGAAATCCCAAAGCGGAACCATCGAAATTGAACGCGCTTCGCAATCAGTGGAGGCCGTCAGCTTTAGTAGCGATGTATCGGTTAAAGATTCTACTGGCCGAATAGCTCTTAAATCAGTGGGCGGGGACGTGACGGCTACGGGCCTTCGTCCGGCTGATGGCGACGATTGCTTCGACGCTTCAACTATCAGCGGAGATATTGAGCTCGAAGGAGTATCGCACCCGTTCATCAGTGCGAGAACGGTGAATGGTGCGGTGCATTTTGCTGGTCCGCTTGCGCATGCGGGGCAGTACACGTTCAATACGACTACGGGCGACGTAAACCTTGATCTGCCGCCTGACGCTTCATTCCGGCTCATCGCCCGGATTTCTCAAGACGCTGAAATTACCAGTGACTTTCCCTTAACTCTGAAAATAGAAACGTCGGCCGCTCCTTATGCTAAACCTTATTCAGTCTCAACCGAGGTTACTACAAAACAACCTGCCATGGTTCCGCCAGCTCAGCCAGCTCAGCCGGCTCCAGCAGCAGCCGCTACCGCCGTCGCCGAGCCGCTTGTCATCGTTGAGCAGAACGGGAAGATAATTAAAGTTAACCCGGCGGTGGTTAAACCCGGCTATCTCTCACGTCGGGTCAGTGCCGTTCACGGTACCGGCGACGCTCGTATCAACGTGGTGACATTCAGCGGCTCAGTTCATCTCCAGAAAGATTCGTCAGGAAACTCCGAAGAGTAATACGCCTCCACTTGCGCCAACCAGGATTCAGAATTGTATCTCTACCTATGTGTTCTTATAAGCCTGCGAAAACAGAGGCCGAGGACTTAATTTTTCTGCCACAAATATTTTGTGCACGGTGTTCTGGTAGTAGAGCAACGCGACCGGGCCGAGGGGTAGAAGAAGTTGGTCAGACCTCCTGAGGCTGCCTTCTCGGCCCGGAGAATTCAAAGGGCACAATCGGATGAACATACCACGCAGAAACAGAAGCGCAGAAATCATTGGTTGCAAGGTAGCTCTTCTTTCGCTGATCAGTGTCGCGGCCTTATCGAACGCCGTGAAAGATTTGAATCGCATCCAGGAGCTAGCGGGCAGCGCGACGCATTCTATGTACGAGTGGTTTGATGCAGAGGTGGTGACGGTTCAGGCGAAGGGCGCTTCATTTAATAGCCCCGGGTCGGCGGAAGGTGGAAACCCGGTTAAGGGTTCGGACGAGTTTCACTGGAAGGGACGCGTGGCTTCCGGAAAGGCAATTGAAATTAAGCGCATCAATGGTGATATCGACGCGCAGCCTGCGGCCTGCGATGAAATCGAAGTGCTGGCGAAAAAGAAAGCGCGGATGAGCGACCCTAACGATGTCAGGATACAGGTGGTTGAACACTCAGGTGGCGTAACAATCTGCGCGATGTATCCGCCTGATAATCTTAACCAGCAAGCCGACTGCGTGGCCGGAAACAAAGAGGGGCGACGAAATCAATCGACGTCGCTGAATGCGCGAAACAATGATGTGCGTGTGGATTTCACCATTCGCGTCCCGGCGGGTGTGGAATTTGTGGGTCGGACAATAAACGGTGAAATTACGGCTAAATCGCTCGGCAGCAACGGCGGGTCTCGGACGGTAAACGGCAGTCTCAGCATCTCCACTACGGCCTACGCTAAAGCAAAGACGGTTAACCGGAACGTTCCTGGCGCGGTGGGAAACGCAAACCCGGCAGCCTCTGCAGGTCTCTTGAAGTTCAAAACACTCAACCGTGAGACGAGAGCGAACTTACCGTCAACCGCTAATACCGGGATCGAAGCCGATACATTCAACGACGCCGTCTCATTAGATGTGCGCCTACCGCGCCCGCGCACCGTTAGTGCAAAACACTTAAGCAGCACCATCGCTAATCGCAAACACGAGCTGATACTGAAACATTCAATGGCATTAATGTGCGTGCAGCTGGTTGATTGCTAAAACGCATCGGATCGAATTTTCAATACGAAAGAAAAAGAACAATGTTAAGTAGAACACTAGTCACAGTAACGATTTTTGCTACGACAATCCTCGGCACCGGCTGCTGGTCCAGGTCAGCCACCGGATTCGCGGCGTGTGTCGACGACTTTACTGAGGCACAAGTTAGTTACGACGTGCTCGCCAGCGAATGTGACAACGTTGCGCAGCGAGGCGACGAAGTTCGCGAGGAGTTTCATCAAACGTATCCTCTTGCTGCGGACGGCCGGGTGAGCGTGGAAAACTTGAATGGCAGCGTTCGCATAACTATTTCCGATCGGAATGAGGTGCAGGTTAATGCGGTAAAGCGAGCGTACAAACAGGAACGGTTGACTGAAGCCAGGATCGAAGTGAGTTCGACGGCGGACGCCATCAGGATCAAGACCCGCTATCCAAACGAAGATCAGAGTTTCACCGACGATGAGCGGGCTCATTATAACAATCCGGCAATTGTCGAATATTCGATAGTTGTACCGCGCAAGGCACGGCTTGAGTCTCTGGACGTGGTGAACGGGTCGATTGAAATTGATGGCGTCGAAGGTGATGTAAAGGCGTCGTCGGTCAATGGCCGCGTAATCGTTCATGGATTAATGGGCGAGGCGAAGCTCAACACTGTCAACGGAAATGTAGAGGCCACCTTTGCCCAGCTTACCGAGGCAAAGCCGCTTTCGCTGGGTTCGGTAAATGGAAGTGTAGATGTTGTAATTCCCTCCGACTCTAATGCCGTGGTGCGGGCGGAGACGATAAACGGTTCCATCAGAAATGACTTTGGGCTGGCGGTCCAGGACGGCGAATATGTGGGCCATTCCTTGTATGGTCAACTTGGTTTGGGCGGCCCCAAAATCAAACTGTCGAACGTCAACGGAAGCATCAACATTAAACACGCGCAGGATGGTCGTTCCGTCAGCGCAGCCTCCAGTTTGCTGTCCCAGAAAGACAAAGAAAAGAACAAGAACAAAAACGATTCAGATACCGAACTCGGAAACATAACTGAAGAGGCGCGTCAGCTGGCGGAACAGGTCAGGCGCGAAGTAGAGCCGGAAGCACAACGCGAAGCGCAAAGGGCCCTTCGTGAGGCCCAGCGCGAGATCCGGCAAGCGCAGAGAGAAGTTCAACGGGAAACGCAGCGGCAGGTCCGCGAACAGGTGCGAGTAGAGAGTCGCGGCGAGGCACGTGCTAGCGGCATGGCAAGGGGCCGGGGAGAAGGAACAACCAAAGAACGCTTTATCGATAAAGAGACGAAGAGTTTCCCTGTTGCCGGTACCGCGAACGTAAACATCGGGACCTTTGACGGCTCAATCACGGTGCATGGTTGGGACAAGCCGGAAGTTATGTATGCGGCCACCAAACGCGGTGCTGATGAGCAGGAAGTTAAAGCAGTCCATATTGAGACCGAACAGGAAGGCTCATCGATCTCAGTAATTGCTAAATCTGTTCAAGGCGACGGCTCAGCCAATCTCGATGTCTACGTACCACGAAATGCAAATCTGCATGTTTCATCTGGCGATGGGCGATTGAGTCTTCAGGGCGTCGCAGGGGAGCTCACGCTACGAACGGGCGATGGAAACATCGACGTTGCTGATAGTGGAGGACAGCTCAAGGTAAATACGGGCGATGGCCATATTCGCATCTCAAACTTTGACGGTCAGACGGACGCACGCACTGGTGATGGCGCCATCATCCTTGATGGCAGGTTTACAAATTTGACCGCTCGCACGGGCGGCGGCTCTATCTCATTGTCCGTAGCCCCGGATTCAAATTTCACGATTGAAAGCGAAGCGGAGGAAATTAATAACGAGGGCCTGGCAGTTTCCGAAGATATCGCGCCCTCAAAACGCGCGAAACGATGGAAGGTTGGTCGCGGTGGCAACGTTTTTGTGTTGAGCGCCGGTGACGGAAAAATCGTTCTGAAACCGCGGTGAAGCCGTTTTAGTAATCATTCGGAAGGTTTATCCGGCTGCTTCGTCTAATAAGATCCTGCCCCCTTTTTTGGGGCTTCTACTAAGTTCAGCAACAGACATTCATACCTGGTTTGGAATAGCGGAACGAGTCGCGAGGAGATCAGCTAATGAAGTCCCATTTCATAGGTGCTGCAATAATCTTTCTTTGTCTCGTTCACGGCTATTCTCAAACCGCATCCTCCCAGTCATCTACTACAGCAACATCTACGTCTTCATCAGCATCGGCGTCACCCTCGCCCTCGCCATCGACTTCACCAGTGCCCTCGGTCGCGCCCACGCCTACAGGGTCGGTAGAGATGACGGGAGATGCAAAGGCCGGCGCAACACCAAGCAACACTGCGACTAACGCAAAGCCAGCAGCCGGCGCTCCCGTTCTTCCAGCAGAAAAGGCTCAGCCGGTCAGGCTGCCGAGTTTCGCGAAGCCCCCGGTAATCGATGGCAAGCTGGATGACGACGTCTGGAAGAATGCCGTTGTCCTGAAAGACTTCTATCAGATTCAGCCGGGGGACAACATCGCTCCTTCGAAGCCTACTGAAGTGATGCTCGGCTATGATGCGAGATTCCTGTATGTCGCGTTCCACTGCTTCGACGAGCCGGACAAAGTGCGCTCAACTATTCCGAAGCGAGACGACATTTTTAATGATGACTATGTCGGCATTCTTTTCGATACCTTCAACGACAAACGCAAGGCATACGAGTTTGACTTCAATCCTCTCGGAATCCAGGCGGATGGAATCTGGACTGACGGGCAGGGTGAAGACTTCAGTCTCGATGTGGTGGTCGAATCAAAAGGTTTAGTGACTAGCGACGGCTACACGATCGAAGTCGCCATTCCATTCAAATCGATTCGCTACGTCGGCGGGAAGGATACTCTCTGGGGTGTGCATTTCTGGCGCCGCATCAAACGTTTCAACAATGAACTTGATATGTGGATGCCGATATCGCGCGATATTTCCAGCTGGCTCGCTCAAGCAGGACATCTAACCGGTTTTGAAGGTCTTTCAGCCGAGCGAACGCTGGAGCTAATTCCCAGTCTTACACTTTCGGAGACAGGCAAGCGCAAGGCGCCAATTACGGCCGCGCAGATGGCACAGGGTGGGAGATTTGTTAATGAACCCATTAAGTTCGATCCGGGTCTCACGGGGAAATATAGTTTTACGCCCCGAGTGACGCTCGACTTTGCCATTAATCCCGACTTTGCACAGGTTGAGTCAGATCAATTAGTAGTCACCGCAAACCAGCGCTTTCCGATCTTCTTTGAGGAGAAACGTCCCTTCTTCCTCGAAGGTATCGATATCTTCAACACTCAAATCGCTGCTGTCCACACGCGAGCCATCATCGATCCAGACTTTGCGGTGAAGTTAACTGGAAAGATTGACCGCAACACTTTTGGACTGCTGCTCGCCTCCGACAATGGTCCCGGAAATTTCAGTGAAGACGAACGGCCCACTGCCAGTCCAAGGTTACTCGACAAGAACGCCTCGGTGGGAATACTGCGGTTGAAGCGTGATATCGGCAAGTCAGACTCCTTCATCGGCTTTCTCGGAACATACAACCGGTTTGTAGATCGGTATAACGAACTAGGCGGTTTTGATGGGCGGTTCCGTATTGACAAACAGACCACCTTTAGCTGGCAAGTACTGGGCACACACTCGCGTCGTCTGTTTTTCTTTCCGGAACAAGGTCGAACTCTCGACCGCAAGGAGAATGGCTTTATCTATGCCGTAGAC
>JALYTI010000478.1 GCA_030854375.1 Acidobacteriota bacterium
ACCCTTCACCGAGCGCCCGCCGATCTGTGTTTGAATTGGCGCTCCGTTTCCGTTCCATATCTCATTATCCGTCGATTTCAGGCAAGTGCTCAGATCTCATTAGCACCTGACTTCAGTCAGGTGATCATCGAACTACCAAATTGGAAACCGTTTAAACGGTTTCTCGTTGTGGCTAGACAAAATCACCTGGCTGAAGCCAGGTGCTAATGAGAATAATTCCCAATGAAACTCAACAGTATTTGCCTTGTACTCAAGAGTCGGGCTTCGGTTGTTCGGGAGGGAATTGTTTTGAAGACGGTGAGTACTCCGCAACGGCCGGGATAGGGGCCGGACCCTTCGAAGCTTTGTCGCGAATTAAATCACCGGTGAAGATCTCCACCACGTTTTTGGCCGTGCCCACCAAAGGTGTGACATCCAATCCTACGTGAAGAGTTCCGCGTAGAAATCCCTTCTTCTTTATCGCATACCCGGCGAGACCAACGGCTACGACTGAACCGATGATGGGAATCGGTTTGATAAGTCGCTTAGCAAGCTCCCACCCACCGGCCTTAAAAATCTTTCGTTTTCGTTTAGCCATCATCGTTCTTACACCGTCAGACAAGTCGCGGCGATGGAAAAGTATATGCTAGCATGCGCCCACTTCATATCAGACCGCAGTAATTGGGGTCCTCCTCGGTAACGGACAATGGGAGCGAACGAAAAACGTTACTTCCAAAACAAACAATTCTTCGCAACTTATCAATCAGTCTGCTCATAGAAGACTACAATCGCGCGCAGTTAAACGCATGCCACTGCTTTCTCTCAAAAACCTTTCCAAGCGTTTTGACAAGACACAAGCCGTAGCGGATGTTTCGCTTGATGTGGAACGCGGTGAGTTTTTTGGTTTGCTTGGTCCGTCGGGGTGCGGCAAGACAACCACTCTCAGAATGATCGCGGGACTTGAGAATCCCGACTCAGGCACGATCACATTTGAAGAGCGCGATATTACAACCCTGCCCGCCGAGCGTCGCGGCTTTGGCATGGTCTTCCAAAACTATGCGCTCTTCCCTCACCTGAACGTTTTCGAAAATGTAGCCTTCGGTCTTCGTGCTCGACATACGCCAAAGCCCGAGATCCGTGAACGTGTAAAGAGTGCTCTGGAACTTGTACAGCTTCCCGGCTATGAAAAGCGCAGAGTTGATGAGCTTTCCGGTGGCCAACAGCAGCGGGTGGCGATTGCGCGTGCCATAGCGATCGAACCTGCGCTTCTTCTCTTCGATGAGCCACTTTCAAATCTTGATGTTACTTTGCGGGAAGAAACTCGCGGCGAACTGCGGGAGCTGGTTGCCCGTCTGGGATTGACAGCTGTCTATGTTACACACGATCAGGAAGAAGCTTTTGCGCTGTGCGATCGCATCAGCGTGATGGTCGGAGGTCATATCCTGCAAACCGGCCGGCCGCGCGACTTGTATGAGCATCCGTCTCAACTCTCTGTCGGCCGATTTTTGGGACGAAACAACTTTATCCGAGTCACGCGTTTGAGTTCCAGTAAATCGGACATTGGCGAATTTAAGACGCTCGATGGTGGTCACACTCTTCATATTCCAGTTGACGATAAAGATCTTATTCCGCTCAATCAACCTTGCATCCTCGCGATACGGCCGGAACACATTCTGATTAGCGGCACTAACGGCAGACTTGAGAACGCCCTTCCAGCGATCGTGCGCGAAATCAATTTTGCCGGAGCAACTTCGAGCATAAAGCTCGATGCGAATGGCCTAATTCTCGAAGCACTGGCGCTTGAAGCGGAAGGGATTTCAGTTGGTGATCATTGCAATGCGGTTTTGCCGCCACATCGACTCTCACTTTTGAAGAATGAATGACGCAAGTAGCCGAACACCTGTGCCAGGGGAAATTGGATCATCGGCTCCGCGTCTGATGTGCGGAAGGTCTAAGACCTTCCGTAGCGACCCTGAATGTTTTTGGCTGTGCCCGGTCTTTAGGGCCCAGCCCTCTGCTGGCTTTTGTAATTGCGCTGGGAGAATATGTGGCATCGGTCCTGGTGTTTTGTACCGCCCAACCGGCCAGTCTCAATCGCCGTTGCGTCGGAGTGCGTGATTTCAATCTGGGCGCGGCAGCAGCTTATGGTGTTGTCCTCAACGCGATCATTGGATTAATCATGATCGTTGAGGGAGGCCTGGAGAGATTGAATAAGGAGAGTGTTTCATGATCAAGACCTGCGGCTTAACTCACATCCATCTGATGGTTCAAGACATTCGGCGCTCGCTTGATTTCTACAAGTCAGTGTTTGGGATGAAAGAAAAGTTCTGGGCGGGTGATGGCCTGGTCTTCCTGAACACGCCGGGTTCAGATGACGTGATCGCGCTTCACCAATCAACTGGTGATCAGCCGACCGGGTCCAGCGGCGGCATCCTTCATTTTGGTTTCCAACTTGAGAACAAGTCTGATTTGAACAGCGCGATCAGCGATGTGGTTGCTGCGGGAGGCGCTCTGAAAAAAAGAGGAGAATATGCGCCCGGGATGCCTTTTGCTTATGTGTCAGATCCAGATGGGTATGAAATCGAACTTTAGGTCGGGTGCTGGTTCACTTTGCGACTCTTTGCGTCTACTTTGCGCGCTTTGCGGTTCTCCTGTTTGTTTTACCGCAAAGGACGCGAAGAAACCGCAAAGGAACGCAAAGAGATGCAGGTGCAATCTTGCAAACTGAACCAGCACCCTAGGTCGCAACGTTTGGACAGGCATTCCTGCCTGTCGTTCCTTAGTGAGCTAATATTTCGCCAGAACCTCAACTAAAGACCACGGATAAATAGAAGTGAACCGTAAACCATTCAATGAATCTGCGCAGCAGTTTCTTCTGCTCTTGTGTGCCGTTGCAATGCTTTCGCCGTCGTTCGCGAGAACTGCACGAGCACAAGAACCCGCTTCGTCACCCACACCGACAACTCAGGCGATCGACAGGACCGAACTGCACCAGGCACTGCTCGATCTCACAAACC
>JALYTI010000479.1 GCA_030854375.1 Acidobacteriota bacterium
TGGTAAGGGAGAAGTAACGGCCGAGTTCATAAAGCTTGGCGGAATCAGGCACGACGCCCCGCCGCCTTATGACTTAGTAGTCGATCGCATATCTCACGAAGTTCCCTTCTATCGCGCTACCTTGAAGCGCATGGCGCTTGAAGGAACAATCATCGTCAATAATCCTTTTTGGTGGTCGGCCGACGATAAGTTCTTTAACTTTTCGCTGGCACCTAAACTGGGGGTTGCTGTTCCTAAGACTGTCCTGCTGCCACAGAAGGACTACATTGCCGGGATTGTTAGCGAGAGCCTGCGCAATCTCGAGTTCCCGCTCGACTGGCAAGCCATCGTCGATTACGTCGGTCTGCCTGCCATCCTGAAACCCTTTGATGGAGGCGGTTGGAAAAATGTATCCAGAGTGAATACGCTCGAAGAGTTATGGTCGGAATACGATCAGACGGGGACTCTGTGCATGACGTTGCAGGAGTTCATAGACTTCGACCAGTTTGTACGCTGTTACTGTGTAGGCCAGGAGGAAGTGATGATCATGGCTTACGATCCACGGAAGCCATACCTGTCAGGCGAACAATACATTCACAATCCAGACTATCTGGCGCCCGCATTGGCTGAACGAGTAACCAAAGACGTTCGCACTCTGTGTTCAGGGCTCGGATATGATCTCAACACAGTCGAGTTCGCCATCAAGGATGGCGTCCCTTATGCGATCGATTTCATGAATCCCGCACCGGATGCGGAATTAGCGTCAGTAGGCGAGTTCTATCACAACTGGATTACAAACGCCGTCACTAACCTGATCTTTAAACGACTCGCTGAAGGGCGCGAAAGGCCGCGTTATCGCTGGGACGCGTTGCTTAATCCTGAACCTGCTCGCACGTTTGGCGTCGCTTCGCAGGCTGATCAGCAATCCCGCACCGTGGTCGCGAATCCAATAGATCGCGTTGATGCGACGGCGACGAATAACACGATGGCAGCGGCGTCTGCTGAATCGACTTCTTCCTCCATCCCATCCCCGGACTCCAAAACCGAAAGTCGATCTGGAGCAACTCGATCCAAATCAGGTACACCTGCAAAGCCGGCACCAAGAAAGGACGCAAAGACTTCTTCTTCACGTCCAAAAACGACTTAAGCTACAACTCCAGCCGGGCCTGCGCGAGGGATCTATCGATCGCGTAGGACACACCGCTGCAGGTTTCACTTAAGCTCGAAGGAAACTTCTCTAATTATTTTGATTGCTAGTTAGTTTGCCAATCGCGGCGTCCGCCGTGTGGCGAGAACTTTTATTGCAAAGAGGCTGGAGATCCAGGCAACAAGGGAGGAGGACGCCAGCGACCAGCAGAGACCCGCCACCGCCGAATCAAAGTAAGGGACGATGAGCGCCACAAGAATACTGGCGTTGGTAATGCGCGCGGCAAGCCGACGGACGCGAAGAAAATGTTGTAACCAATTAATTCGCCTTAACTCAGAAGTTAGGTAATCGTCGTCGTCGTTCAAACGAGCGTAGTAGTCCCCTTCCCGACGCGCATACGCAACCAAAGACGTTTCCGACGCTGAGCGTGCAGCATCTCGATACTGGTGGATTACATGGGCTAGTTTTCCATCTCGCAGTGCAAGGTTGGCGAGGCCGACGCGAGCGCGGAAATTCCCCGGCTCCAAATCAATTACTCTTTGAAAACTACGTTGGGCTCGCGCCGATTCTCCCCATTCGAGAAAACTCTCACCGACCAGTACCAACAAGTCCGGGTCAGCACCCGCTCGCATGGCGGACAGGCGCAACGCTGCTCGGGCTCTGGAGAGCAACTTGGCGTCGCTCAAACTACTGGCCTGGGACCGGAGTAAACGAGCGAATTCGAAAATTAGACGTCCATCGGTAGGGATTACGATCAAGGCTCGCCGAAACGCTTCTCGCGCTTCATTCAAACGCCCCGCAACTCGCAGCTTGTTACCCACCTGTCCGAGCAAGCCAGCCCGCTCGCAATCCACCGTCGATATTGCCCCGTCCGCCTGATTCCTGGCAGCGGCTTTCTTCCCGCCGAGTTTGAAATCCAGGGTGGCACTGTCCAACACGTCGGCGGAAGCAAGCTTTAACTCAGCAACGCCACGCTTGAGTGCTTTCGGGTCGCACAAGTAGTCGCGCAACTCCAACGTGCGAAGATCAAGTTTGTCCGGGTGAATCAAAGGAAATAACTGGTGGATCATTTCTCGATAACTACGACCACCAGAAGCGAAGGTAAACTGTGCGTTTTTGCCCACGATCTGCGTGCGATACCGGTACCTTACCCGTCCTCCGCTTCTTAATGTGCGCAACGTTTGGGTTTCAACTCTTTCAACATCTTCGACGCTGAGTTGTTTCGGGCGACCAGTGACGAGCCGTACAAGGAACGGCGCCGGTCCGCGTCGAGTCAATATTCTTCCGTCAAATTCGATTCGATCCGTAAAGGCGAGGATAGGAATGATTAGCCATGCGGAGACGAGAGCGGCGAGCGCTAAAAGATCCATCTCTGATCGCAAAAGCAGTGCGGAACTAAATGTAAGCACACTGGCAGCGGCAAGGTAGGAACCCGGAGAAACCCTTACACTCGCTAGACGAAGACCCCCGCGAGGTTGCTCCCTTTCTTTCGCAACCTCCCTGAGGGCATTTAAAGTTTTGATCTGATCAGCGTCGTGCATTGGTATCTTTCGTTTTCTCGATCGGACAGTCGACGGGCAACTCAAGGGAGAATGCGCCTCTACCCCTTCCAGGTTCAGTGTAGCGTAAGTCCGCGAACTGCACGAGAGTCTGTGTCACACAATCCTCGCCTACCACGCGAATAACGGGAAATCGCGCAAAGCCGAGGAATATCTGAGCACGAGTGTCGCGCGAGGCCTGTTCAACTGCACGATCCGACTCATCGGGCTTTTCGATGCGAACGAGATCTCGAGTGCCGGATCGCTTCCGGATTAGAGACAAGTTGAACCGGTAGGTCGCTCGGTTTGTATCCATCAAACACACCCACTCG
>JALYTI010000480.1 GCA_030854375.1 Acidobacteriota bacterium
CTTCTGAGAAACACCAGCGCCGCGCCCCTCGGCAAGAAACTTATCTTCAATTTCACCATGCCACGACAGGCCTTAGTTGATCTGATAAAGAAACAGCTTGCCTCGTGAGTCTTCGCACAGCTCGATGAGGAAAGAACGAGTAACGAAATAAGATGCTCGCTTGCCTCACCATAACCTCTCAATTAAAATTAAATATCGAATAAGAAGAAGTATTAGACTAGTTTAAGCATATTGCGTTTAAGAAGCAGGATTACGAAAAAATTATGGGTTTCGATCAATTACTAACCAAAGTATTCGGTAGCAGCAACCAGCGATTCTTGAAATCTGTCCAGCCTGTCGTTGCGCAAATCAATGAACTCGAGCCGGCCATAAAGAAGCTGTCTGACGATCAGCTTCGCGCTCGCACTGCGGAATTTAAGGAGCAGTTGCAGCGCGCCGTCGCAGATGCGACTGATCCGGAAGATCGAAAGCGACGGGAACGTGAAGCGCTTGACGAAATACTGCCGGAGGCTTTCGCCATCGTGCGAGAGGCGAGTGTGCGCACCACTGGCATGCGGCATTTCGACGAGCAGTTAATTGGCGGCGTCGTTCTACATCAGGGAAAGATCGCCGAGATGCGGACGGGGGAAGGCAAAACACTTGTTGCTACGCTTCCGGCATATCTCAACGCGCTGACTGGTCGCGGCGGCGTTCATGTAATCACCGTGAATGACTACCTGGCCTCGCGCGACGCTGAATGGATGGGGCAGATTCACCGCTTCCTTGGACTCGAAGTTGGATGTATCCAAAATGACATGGACGATTTCGAGCGCCAGACCGCTTACGCAGCTGACATTACTTACGGCACCAACAACGAATTTGGCTTCGACTACCTGCGCGACAACATGAAATTTGATCTCGCGACCTGCGTGCAGCGAGGCCATTACTTCGCGATTGTTGACGAAGTGGATTCGATTCTCATCGACGAAGCGCGCACTCCCTTAATTATCTCCGGACCCTCCGATGAAGCTACCGATAAGTACTACAAAGCTGACGCAATCATTCCGCAGCTGCGTAAAGGCGAAGAGATTGATGGTAAAAAAACCGGCGACTACGTCGTTGACGAAAGACAGCATACCGCCGTGCTCACCGAAGAAGGCGTTGATAAAGCAGAACGTCTCCTGGCCGTTGGAAATCTGTACGATCCTTCAAACATGGAGCTGCTTCATTGCGTCGAACAAGCACTGAAAGCGCACACGCTCTACCGACTCGACCATCAGTACGTGGTCCAGGATGGCGAAGTAATTATCGTTGACGATTTCACCGGGCGTTTGATGAAGGGCCGTCGCTGGTCAGACGGGTTGCATCAGGCAGTGGAAGCCAAAGAGGGCGTGAAGATCGAGAAAGAAAACCAGACGCTCGCGACCATCACGCTGCAAAATTATTTTCGTCTATACGAAAAGCTTTCGGGCATGACCGGGACGGCGGAAACCGAGGCGGCCGAGTTTCACTCGACTTATAAGCTGGACGTGATTGTTATTCCAACCCATATGCCGATGGTTCGCAGCGACTTTTCCGACGTGATCTACCGAACGTTGCCGGAGAAATGGGACGCCGTCATTGAAGAGATAAAGGACTGCCACGATCGAGGTCAACCGGCGTTGGTTGGTACAGTGTCGGTTGAAAACTCCGAACTGATCGCGCGCCGTCTCCAGCGTGAATCTGTGCCACACAACGTCTTGAACGCGAAGTATCACGAGCGCGAGGCAGAAATCGTCGCTCAGGCAGGACGCAAAGGCGCCGTCACAATCGCCACCAACATGGCAGGCCGCGGCACAGACATCCTGCTCGGTGGTAATCCGGATTTTATGGCGCGTGAGTTTCTCAAGAAGGAAGAAATCGATCCAGAGGAAGCGACGGAAGATCAATGGTCTCAAGCCTTCTCACGCGCGAAACGCATCGTCGAAGCGGAACACAAGGAAGTAGTAGAAATTGGCGGCCTCCATATTTTGGGTACGGAGCGCCATGAATCCCGGCGCATCGATAATCAGCTTCGTGGACGCTCCGGACGCCAGGGCGATCCCGGGTCCTCTCGGTTTTTCCTTTCGCTCGAAGACGACTTAATGCGCATCTTTGCCGGCGATAAGGTCAAAGCACTGATGCAGCGACTGGGAATGGAGAAGGGTGTCGCCATCGAGTCAAAGATGGTTTCGAAACGTATCGAGTCGGCCCAGAAATCGGTAGAAGGCCGCAACTTCGAGTCGCGCAAACACCTGCTCGAATACGACGATGTAATGAATAAGCAGCGCGAGACCATTTATGGCTTGCGACGACAGTTAATGGAACAGCCGGATCAGCGTGAATACCTGATGGGCGATCCGCCTTCAGCCGGAGTGGCGTACGACCTGCTTTCCGACATTACCAAGCAGTATCTAAACCCGGACGTTTCACCAGACGACTGGGATGTAGAAAACTATAAGATTCAGATCAAGACGATCTACGATTTCGACGCCGACGCCGAACGCCTGGATATTCCGAGTTTTGCGTCCCAGGAAGTAGCAGATGCGATCTGGGAACAACTCAAAATAAAGTATGCGGAAAAGGAACAGCAAATCGGACCGGAAGCGATGCGCACTTATGAACGCATCATCATGCTCAACATCATCGATGCACAGTGGAAGGACCACCTGCTATCGCTCGATCATCTAAAGCAGGGAATCGGTTTGGTGGGCTATGGGCAGAAGGATCCACTGGTCGAGTATAAGAAGCAAAGCTTCGATTTGTTCCAGGAAATGCTGGACCGCATTGACACCACTACGATTCGATCGTTGTTCAACCTTCAAGTTGTTGCGGAAGAGCCACCCGAAGCCCTGCGTCAACGCCGTTTGCCGCGGCGCCCTAGTCCAATGAATTTCACCGGCCCGAATCAGGGCGCCGCGGCTGCCGGCGAAGAAGCAGGAAAGGTTAAGACCGTGGTTCGCGATCAACCAAAAGTTGGTCGCAATGAGCCTTGTCC
>JALYTI010000064.1 GCA_030854375.1 Acidobacteriota bacterium
TAAGACTCCCGCAGGTACGTCCATGCATGCCGATAGCTCGGCTCAATCTTTATGTAATCGACGGTTTCGAAACCTGCGTCCTTGAAGAGACTCTTGACTGCGGGTCCATCGCTAAGACAGAACATGACGTGTCGGAGCTGCGCATCTGAAGTGGCCTGCGCGATTCGCAGCGTCGCGTGTTCAGTGCCACCCACCGCGTCCCACGGCATAACGTGGGCGACGGTATAACTTAAGCTACCAACCCGTTTTCGGTTTTCCACTGAAGTTGGAGTCGCGAATGCAGATTCGTGCCGCCTTCGGTAAACACCTTGAGCGACTGCCGGCGCGATTCGCAAAGCCAATAATGCCAGCCTAAGCTTTAGGCGACTTTGACCGAGAGTTCTTTTCAAGTTGAGAGCGCTGCGGAGCGAGGCAGCAGCCTGTTTATGATTGCCGTTTCTCAGTTCGCGTTTCCCTTTCGACAGGGCAAGATCAAATTCATAGTTCGCAATCTGATTGTCGACCAACGCGCGCTCGTGGGCCGTCAGCTTTAGCTTGAGTCCAAGATTTGCATACACCTCAATGGCACATTCATGCAGACGCTCTGGATCTCCAGCCAGACTGTCGGGCCGCAGGCGGTGCCGCGCAAGTACTTTTCTTTGATAACTGAGGCGCGCACCGGCATATACAAGGCGTACCCATAGATCGAAGTCTTCCGAACGGTAATAGTTCTCGTCGAACAGTCCGGCGTCAATAAGCGTCTGACGCCGTACAACTACGCAAGACGTGATCACAACGCATCGCTGGCTCAACAAACTCTCCAACGTAACTGGTCCCATCGAAGGACAGGTATCCATGAAGGTCTCGCCAGCCCTGTCACCTTCGCCGAATAGCGTTGCATCGGCATAGATTAGATCGAGCGCGGGATCGGCGTTGAGCGCCTGGATTTGCTCAGACAAGTACTCAGCCAACCAGACGTCGTCCGCATCAAGGAATGCGACATACTGCCCGCGTGCGCGTCGAATTCCTGCATTGCGCGCACCGGACGGTCCGCGATTCTCCTGCTTTATGTAAATCATGCTTTCGCGGAAGGGCTCAAGCACACGCTCCAACTCAGCGGTGTCGGGTGAGCCATCGTTGATGACAATCACTTCGAAGTTAGTAAACGTCTGTGCAAATACGGATGCGAGGGCGTCCGCAATGTAAGCGGCGACGTTGTAAGCGGGCACAATGACGCTGACGGCGGGCGCATTCCCACCAGATTGCGTACCTGACTTGTGTTCGCTCTCCAGCTTGATCATGCCTCCCTGCCCTGGGCTGCAGCCGTAACTTGATTCGTTGCCGTCACCACCGGCTCACGTATCGGCTCCCAACGTGCGTAGCGTTCCCCACGTAGAAACTGGTAGCAAGCTATGAGCGACGCCACATTGGTGAGCAAGAAATACTGCGGAAGCGCGAGTAGCCGATTGCGGACGCCGGCGCGATCAAGTGCCCAGGCTACAAACGCGCTCAGATAACATCCAAGCTGAAGAGTGAGCACAATCAAGTAAAAACGAGAGCCGGGCGCGAGAATGGCGGACGCTACCAGCATCGTAATCAGCAAATGCGGCACTGCGTAGCGCATGACTTTGTGTGAGAGAAGTTGCACAGCGTAGAAGCCGCTCCTGAAGGGATTCATCATTGCGCGGTGACGCCAAAGGTCGGTGAAGGTTTGCGCAATAACCCGAACGCGCATCCTCATCTCTTTCTGGAGCTGTCCGTTTGTTTCTTCTGTGCATACCGCATTCGGCTCATAGATGGTGCGCAAGCCCTGTTCGACCATCTTGGTGGCAATGATAAAATCACTACACGCCTCGTGGTAGAGGGCTACGTACGCCGTGCGACGAACGGCGTAGAGGCAACCGGACGCCCCAATCAAGGACCCAATGCGGCTTTCGCGTCGTTTGATGAAAGTTTCGTAGTTCCAATAGGAGCGCGCGCCTCGCCCGACAGTTGAATCCGCTGGATCTACATAAATGAGACGCCCTGCGACGCAGCCGACTGTTCGATCTGCGAAGTTCGGCATCATCATTCTCAACACATTTGGTTGATAGAGAGTCGTGGCATCAGAAAAGAGAATGACGTCGCCGCGTGCAAGTTCGACCGCGGCGTTTTGGGCTGCTGTCTTACCCAACCTCGCGAGCTGGCGATGTAGACGCACGCCACGCGTCGCGAACTCGCGTGAAATCTCGTCAGTGCGATCTGTAGAGCAATCAGAGGTGACAAGGATCTCCAAAAGCTCCGGCGGGTAATCAAGCGCGAGCGTATTCTCGAGTTTGGCAGCGAGGTCGCGCTCTTCGTTATAGGCGGTGATCACTACGCTCACGAAAGGCTCGTAGTGGGAGCGACAAACGAGGCGGGGGCGCAAGACGCTAACCAGAGTCAGCAAAAGCGGATAACCAACATACGTGTAGAAGAGAGCCAGCGCGCTCAACCAAAACAAAACTTCTGCTGCCAGTCTCAAGCTCATATCTTCAATCGTCAGCTTGCGCTTTCGCTTTCCAAAGCGGCGGGAAATCCCTCGCCTTCCTTTCTCATCGACTCTGCCGGTTTACGTTTTTCAAGTACAACTGGCTTTCCCACCTCTGACTCATACAAACGGCGCAAACAGACCGCATAGCCGACCAGGTAGTAGACGTACCAGAGATAGGCGACCGAAGCGAAGAAACTGCAAACCATGTAGCCGAGTAGTGAAGCCTGTAAGCCAATTGAGAGATAGTAGTAGCGAGATTTATCTTGCTTCCTGAAGGTCTCGCTAGCTATCTGTCCCAAGCGCCTGAACGGTGTAACAATAAACATCGTGTAGCAGATGAGAGCCACCACCCCCATTTCGGCAGCGACTTGAGTGTAGGCGTTGTGGCTTACAAGTTCCTGAAGAGAAACGTTATGGAAATTTCCCATCCCAATTCCAAACAGTGGGTGCCTCATTGCTGTCCACAGTGATCGGTAAAGAATCTCGCGGCGCATTGAGGATGAGCCAACCGGATCAAGGCTAGGAATGAAGATGGAGGCCAGACGCATGGCATAGTTTCCAGGAGCAAGCACCAGAAAGAGGCCAATGACAATTATGGCGAGGACGCCGATGGCAAGCCTGCGGCGTCGCCCTAGCTTCCAAACGAGAATACCAAAGGCTGCCAGTAGGCCAACGAAACCTCCACGCGAATAGCTAACTACAATGGCGCCCACCATCAGGCCAGCGCACACTCCGTACACGCACTTTAGTACGATGCTCCTGGTCGCAAAAATCAATGCGACGACGATTGGAACTATCGTCACGAGATGGAGTGCCATATCGTTTGGATTTCCGAAGATGCCGCCGCCCCACCCCGCAACGCGATAACCTTCCACAGTCGTCAGTCCTAATCGGTAATCATTGATCGCCCCCACGCTCAGCCAAATGCTGACCAGCACTGCCAGAAGCAGCAAACCCTTTAATCGCGTTTCGGTTCGTACCACGTTAACCATGACGATGAAGATGACAATGCAGCGGATGAATGTATCGCCGAACGCGGTCCAGGCTTCGCCTGGGTTGACGGCGAGTGGAATCGATAGCAGCCCGGTCAGACATAGCAGCAGTATCAAATTGATTTCCCGGGGACGAGCTGTGAGCCTGCTTTCGAGTGAGAGCTGGGAAGGAATGAAAAGTGCCAGGGTGAGGACACCAACAAGGAGAGCAATTGAGGCAGTCCATCGAGAGGGATAAAGCTCGGCCGGACGAACATACAGAATGATTGTAAAAAGGAAGAGTGCGGAATACGTCAAGGCGTGACCAGGCTTTAGTATCCAGCGATCGTCCGTCGACTCTTGCCCCAGACTATTTCCGTTCGCTTTTGCTTGATTAGAAATGGTTCCGACGGCGAAGTCCGTCGATCCAGATTGCGGGGCCGGCGTTAAGGGCGTTTGTCCCAGGATAAATTTGTCTGGAGCTTCTAAGCGTTGCGTACCACGCGAATATTTTCTAACCCACTTCACAGCCTTCTCTTCGTCCGACGATCCTCCGGAATTCTCCCGGCCCAGATCAGACCAACTTTCAGCCTCCGACTCGGCACCGGAAACTTCGTACGAGCCCGGTTTGACGAGCGGCTCGTAATCCGACAAGTGTGGTTTCATCCGCATTTCTTCAATCCTTAACAGACTGATCAGGCACTCTGGCGCGGGCGAATCGCCGTGTTTAACTGCCGCTTAAAAGAAAAAAGCCGCTGCGCCATGGGCGCGGCAGCTTCCAAAGGCCGGGCTTACCACGCAGCTCAAGCGCGAAGATCGCTGCGAGCCGCGCTATGGAATTACTCAACCAAAACGCCAACCTCTTTCTCAACGTCTGTTAAAACCAGGGTTTGGACACGTTCACGTAGCGCGCCTTCGAATCTTCTGGCCTCCTCTACTTCAGAGAACGAAAGGGCCCGTAATTCCTGTTCAATGCGCCTTCGATAATCGGACACCAGCGAGTCAGAAACCCCCAAAACTGCCGCAACCTCGAGTTGGGTTGAGTGCTCAGGGCTCAAATAACAGTGCCATAACACGCCCAGAATGCGATTGTACTGTTTCACCTTGCCCCGGACGGTTTCGTGAAGGTGGCCAAGAAAGTGGTCAACAAAACCTGCCGCTTCATCTTCCGACTCCCGTCTCAGTAGGCCCTGCTCCGGATCTTCTCCCTTATCCACGGGCTGGAAATGACTTCCTTCACCGTCGTTATCGTCCCCGTCCAGGGGTACGAGATATATGTCCATTACCGGCAGACGCGACATAACAAGACTACGAAGTGCTCTAACATCGACGGGCGAATCCACCGCGTCCAACACGGAAACAATGAGGTCCTCCAGGTCTGAATTACTGATAACGACCTGGGAGTCGCCAGTGCAACCAACCATTCTGGTATCGCGCGCACGAACCGGAATCATGTGAACACGCTGTTCCACGTCATGCGAATCGCGGCGGCGCTTTCCGTCCGGCCACTCACTGAGTCCATAAATTCGGTCGGCTAGCCTGCGATGGGGCTCGTCGCCGGTTCCGCTTGAATCGAACCGGCGGAAGTTAGAACTTGATTGGATAAGCGTGGAAATGCGGCGAGCAAGGCGATAACTCTCAGGATGGCGTTTTCGCAATTCAGCAGTCAGAAGATTAGTGAGCTCTATCTGGCCAATCTCACACTCTATTTCATAATCCGTCATCTGCGATTCGAGATAATGCTCAAAACGGTTCTTGCTGAGGAGTTGAACAAACAGTTCCTGCGTTAAGTCTGTGTATGCGCTGCTGGCTCCTTCTTCCACCAAAAGGCCAGCGCTTCGCGATGCTCTCACCAACGGATGATGCGAAACAATGCGATGTAGTTCTGACCACAAGCGGTTGACGTCCGAGCATCGCAGGCTCTGGCCCCACTTCCCGCTTTTAGCAATTCGCTCTGCTGAGCGTTTCGCACGCGCGGTTTGTGGCTCTTCGCTGCTGGTATTGAGCTCAACGTCTTTTTCGACTTGATTACTTAGAGATTTCACAGGGTTGTTGTCGGGGACCGGGACGGTTATATTGAACTTTGGCGGGAAACTTGAGTGATGTCTTGGCGCCCTCGTAGGGACAGTTCTCTTACAAGAATCTCAGCTTACGCATGCCGATAATCAGATTTGGTAAGGCAATTGTTAGAGGTCTTCTCGAAGAAAGGGATCTCGGATTAGCCCCTCGGGCGATCGCTAGACGGCCAATTTGGTTTTGCCCGAAATTATGTTGCGAAAAACAGGAGGGCTGCCCTGGAAAAGAGCGTCAGAGAGCAGGCGCCCTCTGACTTGACGCATGCATCTTAACAACATTGCAAAGAATGAGCAACATGTTTTTGCACTAGGGCCAAGTTATTGATTCCAGAGAACAAAGTGGCTAAATTAGGTCGAGAAAGTTGTGGAAGTATTACACGATTAGGCCTATTAAACTGTTGAACAAGCGGAACATTATTTAGGTCCGTTTTGGTTGAGGCTGAACCAGCAAATTTTGCCCCTTGCGCCACCTCAATTCCTCTGGCGGAACCGTATCCAAATCTGAGCGATAACCTGGTTAACCGTGCGTAGGCTAGGGGGCAAATAGATGAAAGCTTCGAGTGTAAAGTCGTTTAGCAAGAAACTGGCTTGTCCATCTTCAAAGCTACTTCTCTCGTTTCGCCGTCAGGCCCTGGCCCCAGAAATCAACTTTTTGGTTAAACATCACATAGCCGATTGTGACTTTTGCTATTGCGAGATTCCACTCTTAGCCTTCTACACTCGACCCCTTAAGGGAGAGTGCCGCAGCCCGGATCTACCCATTAATCTTAAAGTTTTGGCCGAGTGTATCTTGGGATAAGGCTGGTCAGATGCCCTTGTTGCTGAAACTTCGGCGTACGAAGCGGTGACTGTTTTGACCCGGTGAAGGACCGCTTGGTTTGCTAATATTCGGGGAGCCTCGACATCACTCAGGAATAGAGCTCGTCAATCAAACCGCCAAATTTTTGATCGATAACTCGCCTCTTTACCTTAAGCGTTGGCGTTAGCTCGCCTCCGTCGATCGTGAATTCCTCAGCTAACAATGCGATTCGACGGATGCGCTCATAGTCAGCCATTTCTCGTGTAAGGAGTGAAACGTCCCTTTGGACCAACTTGATGGCTGGTGCAAAAGTGGCGAGCTCAACGCGATGGGCAGGAGCTTTTTCGCCAGCGTCAGATAGTGCCTGCCTGACCGCTTCCCATTCTGGTACGATTAGCGCTGCGGGCTGCTTACGGCCCGTTCCTACGACGACGACCTGACTTACAAACTCACTCTGCTTCAATAGACTTTCGATTTGCTGGGGTGCCACGTACTTTCCGTTTGAAAGTTTGAATAAATCCTTCTTTCGGTCAGTAATATGGAGTCGGCCCTCCTTATCCAGATGGCCAACGTCCCCGGTGGCAAACCACTCATCACTTAGAACAGAGGAAGTCTCCTCGGGGTGGCCATAATAGCCACGCATGACATTTGGGCCGCGCAGCAGAATTTCACCGTCTTCCGCGATTGCAACCTCGATTCCTTCAAAAGGCATTCCCACTGAGCCGACTTGATTATTCTCCGGGCGATTTGCCGAAACAATACACGTTTCCGTAGCGCCGTATCCTTGAAGAACCGGAATTCCAGCAGCCATAAATGCATATGAAAGTGCCGGCGAGAGTGGCGCTCCCCCCGACACAAAATACCTCAAACGACCTCCCACGCCTTCGCGCCACTTTGAGAAAACCAAGCGATTGGCAATTTTTTGTTGAAACGACAATAGAGGACCCACGTGACGGCCCTTATCTTTTGCCTCGGCATACCGCTGACCAATCTCCAGTGACCGCACAAAGACTCGGCGCTTCCAGCCTTTTTCAGATAACCCTTTCTTCACAATGCGGTGATAAACTTTTTCGAACAATCGGGGGACCGCCGTCATAACAGTAGGTTTAACTTCACGCAGATTTTCGGCCACCTGATCAAACGAAGCGGTGTAATACACGGAAACACCGTTGTAGCAGAAGACATAAAACCCTGTTCTTTCGAAGATGTGCGACAACGGAAGTACGGACAGGGCTACGTCAGTCGAAGATATGGGCAGGCCGTTGGAAATCGCGAGAACATTCGACATGAAGTTCGCATGCGTTAACATCACGCCCTTCGGCTCCCCAGTTGTACCAGACGTATAGATAATAGTAGCGAGGTCGTCTTGCCTGATTGCTTTCAGATACGCCTCAAACGCTCCGGGACTATTTTTTCTTCTCAGCCGGCCACTCTTTTCCAAAAATGCAAGTGTGGCCGGCCTTTCGATGCGGGCAGCTGTTTGTTCTTCGAAGAAGATAATTCTTTCGAGCGAATCCAAGCCTTCCAGCGCTTGTTCGGCGTGCTTATAGAGCTTTCCGTTTGAGACGAAGATTGCCCGAGCGCCCGAATCGGTGAGGATATACCGGATCTGATCGACTGCTTGAGTGGTGTATATCGGAACGTTGATGGCGCCGAGGCTGAGAATCGCAAGATCCGCAATGGACCATTCGGGCCTGTTTTCAGATAGTAGCGCAATACGATCACCGGGTTTTATTCCCAATTCAGCCAGCCCCAGCGCTACATTTCTAACACGCTCTACAAACGTTGCTGCCGAAATATTGAACCATTCACTGCCAACTTTGTGGTTTAGTGCATCCAGCTTCGCGTGTTTCAGCGATGCCCCAAGGCAAAGTCCTGGTATCGATGAAACCGCCGGTTCCTGCTGGTCCTTGCTAATCGCTCTTCTGGCAGTCGCAACTGAAACCAAGTGCCGCTCCTCCAGGTCACTTAACCTTTGAAACTCAACCGATAGTCGGCTACAAATTAATAATACTACACGCCCGCCTACTCATTGACCTGCACAGATGCCGTCATCCGTCTCACTACAGACTCTGATTCCCCACTGTGCCGTCGTTTTCGACGAGTCTGTACGTCTTGAACTCGTCCGTTCATTGTCGCCATCGCAGCGAGAATGAGAAAAAGCAGAGCATTGG
>JALYTI010000481.1 GCA_030854375.1 Acidobacteriota bacterium
TGGAGTTTGATACTGGGCTTGATTGCCTGGACTACTGAGCCTTCTGACTCTTTCTACACGGTAATCAACTGACTCATCAACCTCCGACCCCCATAAGGATGACCACCATGTACGCACCCGCCGAAACAGACCCCGCGATTATGCGCCGGGCGTTTCAGTTGCTGGCTCGCCCGTTGACAGTTCAGTCTTTGACACTTGGACACGAAGATGAAGTGCTGGCATTTCTCGCCCAGCGGCCGATTCACACGGTCATTATGGCCGGTTTTATCCGCGACAATGGCGTGGTTTCCCTCCTGAATCGAGGCAACTTCTATGGCTGTCGCAATGCAAAGGGCCGCTTGGAGGGCGTCGCCCTCATCGGCCATGTCACTATGGTTGAACCTGCGAGCGACGAAGCTCTTGAGCTCTTCGCCCAACTCGCCCGGAAGTATGAGCGCGCGCACGTAATCGTCGGTGAGCAGGAGAAGGTCGAACGATTTTGGGAGTTTTATGGTCCAACTGGACAGTCAATGCGCCGCCTGTGCCGGGAGTTATTGTTTGAGCAAAGCTGGTCGGGCGAAGTGCTTGAAACCGTCGACCTGCGCCTGGCTACGCTCGACGACATTGAACAACTTCTGCCAGTGCACGCCCAGATGGCTTTTGAAGAATCCGGAATCAATCCGTTGGAGAGAGACCCTATCGGCTTTCGCGAGCGGACAACTCGCCGCATTGAACAGGGGCGGGTCTGGGTCTCGCTGAACCAGGAGAAACTAGTTTTCAAAGCCGATGTCATATCGGATACGCCAGAACAGATCTATATCGAAGGAGTCTACCTAAACCCGCAAGAACGCGGCAAAGGCTACGGGGTTCGGTTTGTCTCGCAGCTAAGTCGCAGTCTCCTGGCAAAAACCAAGTCGGTTAGCCTGCTCGTCAATGAAAAGGATCAGGTAGCTCAAGCCTGTTATCGCAAAGCCGGATACAAAGAGTGCGGTTACTACGACACCGTCTATTTACAGCAGTAGAAACATTTCAGCTAATCAGATTTCCCCGAGGTACGCCATGCCCAAGCAACACCGCTTCAACCGCTTCTTATATACGCTGGTCGCTGCCGGCGGAGCGGTTGTTCTGTTCTCAGTCCATCGCTTATCACTTGCACAACTTGACTGGCGCTTTCTGCTGTTAGCGATCTGTACGTTCGCGGTCGCTTCTCGTCTAACCATCAAGATCCCGCACATCAAAGGTGAGATTACGGTGGGTGACACGCTCATCTTCCTTACGCTACTGCTCTATGACGGCGAAGCTGCGATTTTGTTAGCAGGGGCGGATGCTCTCGGTTCATCGCTTCGAGTCAGCAGAAGGCCGCGGGTGTTCTTGTTCAACGCGGCTCAGATGACCTGCTCCACTTTTCTCACCGTATGGGTAATGCGTTTCTGTTTTGGTCCCATTCTGGATCTGGGTCGCGGGGGTTATTCCGGAAGATACCTCGGCGCCATCTGTACTATGGCGATAGTCCAATACATCGCGAACTCCGGCCTGGTCGCCTTATATACCTCCTACAAGAGCGGCGAGCCCCTCTGGACGACCTGGCGCGTGTATTATTTTTGGACCTCTATTACTTATTTTGCCGGCGCATCAGTCGCAGGCATAACCGTTTACGTCATTGGGGGCGTCAGTCTCTATGCAGCGATTATCATCACCCCGCTAGTGGCCATCATCTATTTAACCTACCGGACCTATCTAAAGAATGTTCAAGCTTCGGCTGAGAAAGCCGAACAAGCCAAACTCCACCTGGACGAGCTTTCGCGTTACATCGAGGAACAAGAGCGCATTCGCGAACAATTTGCGCAGAACGAGAAAATGTCGGCGCTGGGCCAGTTGGCATCAGGTGTGGCGCATGACTTCAATAATACGCTGGCGGGAATACTTGGCCGGGCGGAACTTTTGTTGCGGCGCGCCGCCGACCCGGAGACAGTGCGTGGCCTCAACCTTATTATCCAGGTTGCCACGGATGGGGGAAGAACTGTGAAGCGCATTCAAGACTTTGCACGCCAGCGTCGCGATCATGATTTCCTACCGGTTGCCGTGGACCAGCTTTTAATGGACGTCAACGAAATTACACGCCCACGTTGGAAAGATCGAGCGCAAGCCAGCAATGTGCATATCGACCTTAACTTGCAGATCGGTACCAATGCTTCGATTATGGGCGACGCATCCGAGTTGCGCGAAGTCTTAGTCAACATGGTGTTCAATGCGGTGGACGCAATGCCCGAGGGCGGGCGACTTGGGCTCTCGGCAGAAGAAGTGGACGGTTCGATCGAGATCGCTGTGAGCGATACGGGAGTCGGCATGAGTCCTGACGTGCGCTCACGCGTCCTCGAGCCGTTCTTCACCACTAAAGGGGAAGCTGGCATGGGTCTGGGTCTTGCTGTTTGCTACGGTATCATTCAGCGGCACCAGGGAAGTGTCGAAGTCAAATCGGAGCTTGGGCAAGGCACGGAGTTCCGAATCAGGTTGCCAATTGCCGAAGCAAAGTTGACAACCAATGCGCAAGCGGAGACTCCCGCCCGTTTGACACTAGTGCGAAGCTCCAACCCGCCAAAAATCCTGGTGGTCGACGATGAGCAATACGTGCGCGAATTACTGGCTGACTTCCTGGAAAGTGAAGGTTATGAGGTGACTCTCGCGGAGAACGGAACCGAAGCGTTAAGATTGTTTGAACAACAAACCTTTGAGGCCGTCTTTACCGACGTGGGTATGCCCGGTATGAGCGGTTGGGAGCTCGCGCGAGCGATACGAGAGCATGACAGCAAGATACCTCTTGCGGTCATCACCGGCTGGGGTGAGGCGGTTGGATCAACTGAACAGGAAGAGGCGAAGGTGGATTGGGTTGTAACCAAACCATTTTCTATCAGTCGCATTGCGGAGATAGTGATGGCAATCTCGAACCGGAACGGCACCGATGAAACGCCAGCCTTACAGCTGGCCGCGGTCGGCACCTGATTAGAGTAGGCT
>JALYTI010000065.1 GCA_030854375.1 Acidobacteriota bacterium
TTCTCCACGCGACCGATTCCTCGAGATTCTTGCCGGTGCAAAAAGCAATCGCGTTGAGTTAGGAAACGGTGCCGACATCTACCGACGGCTGGTCGAACCGTTGCGAGATCAGCGCGAGAGTAATGAAGTATTAGTGAGCTAAGGTTCAAAGAGGCCGCGAACCTCACCGGGTTGTGTTCCCGGCTTCGCCGCCTGATGTGCGGAAAGGCTGCGCCTTTCCGGATTGCGCTTATTCAAGGAGGCTGCGCCTCCAATCCGTGCCCGAGGCATAGCCTCGTACCTATTTTCCGACCGCCGGAAAGGCAGAGCCTTTCCGCACATCAGACGGCACAGCCGTGAGGCACGCCTCTAAGAACGGCAATGAGCAAAATCAAAACATCTGACTCGCTTAAGACAGTTAAGAGCCGATCGAAAACTCCAAAGGGCAGGTCTAATAAAAAATCTATTCCTACTGGAGCCGATTTGAGTTCAGCGATTCTCGGTGAGATTGATCTTCATCTGTTTGGTGAAGGCCGTCATGAGCTTATCTATCAGAAGCTGGGCGCGCATCTGACCACCCGCGAAGGCGTAAAAGGAGTTTCATTTGCCGTCTGGGCGCCGAGCGCTGATGAGGTAAGCGTTGTAGGCGACTTCAACGCCTGGGACGGCGCGCGACATCCGATGGACCGTCTTGGTGATTCCGGTGTTTGGGGGACCTTCATTCCGGAACTGGAATCCGGCGAGCTGTACAAATATCAGATCAAATCACCGGGCCTGCCTCGGTTTCTAAAAGCAGATCCATACGCGTTCTACGCCGAGGTGCCGCCCAATACGTCCTCAATCGTTTATGAATCAAAGTACCGATTTACCGATTCGAAGTGGATTAAGAAGCGCAACAGCCGCGAACACTTCCGCGGACCGCTGGCAATCTATGAAGTTCATTTTGGGTCCTGGCGTCGCAAGCTCGAAGAAGCCAATCGGTCATTTAGTTATCGCGAAATGGCCGAGGCACTTGCCGATTATGTCCTGGACAACGGCTTTACGCATGTCGAGTTTCTGCCCCTGAAGGAACATCCTTATGGACCATCGTGGGGCTACCAGGTCAGCAACTACTATGCGCCGTCCGCGCGTTATGGGTCTCCTGACGACCTTCGTTTTCTGGTTGATTATCTCCATAAACGCGGCGTAGGTGTGATCATGGATTGGGTGCCTGCGCATTTTCCCAAGGACGCATTTGCGCTGGCACGTTTCGACGGCACGGCGCTTTACGAGCATCTTGATCCGCGCAAAGGCGAACATCCCGATTGGGGCACATACATCTTTAACTATGGCCGCAACGAGGTGCGTAATTTTCTGATGGCAAACGCTCTTTACTGGTTCAAGGAGTTTCATCTCGATGGCCTACGGGTCGATGCCGTGGCCTCGATGCTTTATCTTGACTACAGCCGCAAGGAAGGTGAGTGGGTGCCGAATGAGTTTGGCGGACGCGAAAACCTGGATGCAATCTCGTTCTTAAAAGAACTAAACGAAGCCACTCATCGCGCTTGCCCGGGAACGATGATGATTGCAGAGGAATCGACCGCATGGCCACAGGTAAGTCATCCCGTTTATGCGGGGGGGCTGGGATTCGATTTCAAGTGGAATATGGGATGGATGCATGACACGCTCAAGTATTTCCAAACCGATCCTCTTTTTCGCGGCGGCAATCACAATGCACTCACCTTTGGTTTGCTCTACGCCTGGAGCGAAAACTTTATTCTGCCGCTTTCACACGACGAAGTAGTGCACATGAAGGGCTCTTTGCTTAACAAGATGCCCGGCGAGGAGTGGCAAAAGCTTGCGAACCTGCGGGCACTACTGGGCTACATGTGGGCGCACCCGGGTAAGAAGATGCTTTTTATGGGCGGCGAATTTGGCCAGTGGCGTGAGTGGAACGAGACTGAAAGCCTGGATTGGCACCTACTGGAAGACCCGGCGCATAAAGGAATACAAACTCTGATTCGAGATCTCAATCATATCTACCAGGCCAGGAATTCTTTATGGGAAGCAGATGGCGAACCCGGCGGCTTTCAGTGGATTGACGCCAACAATTCGTCTGAGAATATTGTTTCGTTTACTCGACGATCTCCGTCGACCGGCAAGGAACTGATTTGCGTCGGCAACTTCTCCCCGTTGGTGCGCGAGAATCATCGACTTGGCTTACCGCGCAAGGGAAGATACAAGCAGATATTGAACACTGATTCAGAGGATTATTGTGGCGGCGGCTTTGGAGTGGTGAAGGCTATAACTGCTGAAAACGTACCGACTCACGGATTTGAGTACTCCGCTGAAATTACTTTGCCGCCGCTAGCGATGCTGTGGTTTGAGGCGCCGCCAAACCAGGCAGTAACCCGACCGATAGGGAGGGCGTAGGATCGTTGAGTAATTCCCAGTTAGACGATTGAACTTTCCGCTCGATCACAATGAGAGGTCACGCCCTCCTTGACGGTACGGTATAGACTTCAAGTCCATGTGCTTGATGGGAACGAGGCGATGACCAAGCATGTCAACACCCGCCTGACTTTGTTCGAGAACGATATAGCCAATCAAAGGCTCATACTCACCATCTGCCGGTTTCATATCCACAAAAGCTACTTCATTAAAGATGGCACGGAAGCCTTCTATTTGAATGCGAACTGGCCCGCATACTTCGGCCGGCACGACTTCCTGGGTAGCCGTCTCAACTTCGATTCTCGCACCTGACTCCAGGTTACCAAACCGATCTTTCCATACGCCAGGCAACACCATTAAAGACGCGCCTGTATCTACCAGAGCATCACACGTCAAGCCCTTGGAAAGATCGGCCGCGTTTTCGATTGTCACTGAAGCAACTATTCTGCCCAAATCCATACCCTTTAACTCCTAACAGGTAACTATACACCCGGCCAAAGCGCCAGCGAACCACCTGAAATCATGAGACGAGCGTGATGAAAGAGTCTTTGCTTCGAGGTTGAACCGCGAACCTCACTGGGTCGTGTTCGCGGCTTCGCCGTCTGATGTGCAGACGGCAGGTTGCAGCAGATGCTTTACCCGATATTACCAAACACCTCGCATCGTTTAGAAAGGGGACTTGTATCGTTTAGAAAGGGGACTTGTCCCCCTCGCGCGGCGGGGCACAAGTGCCCTATCTAAACGGGACGCAGGTGGGTTCTGCCGAGGGCTGGGCCTTTCCGATTGCGCTTTATTCAAGGAGGCTGCGCCTCCAATCCATGGGTCGAGGCATAGCCTCGTACTTGTTTCCGACTGCCGGAAAGGCAGAGCCTTTCCGCACATCAGACGGCATAGCCGTGACGGACGGGTCCAGGAACGGCATCGTCCTGGTGCGCAGTCTCACCAGCGGGCCTGTTCGGCAACGCCGCATAACTCGCAAGGCTCGCGAGCGGCGGCGCCCGCGCTCCCAGTAGTCAGCCTACCGCCTCGTTGACGACATCGTGTATCTTCGAGCTCAAAGCATGATCAATTGGAACGACATTCGAAAGCAGTTTCCGGTCACTGAAACCGTTACGTATCTGAACGCGGCAGCGGCTGGCCCTTTGTCTCGTCAGACTGTAGCGGAGGCTACCGATTATTACCTCCATATGATGAACGATGGTGACATTCACTGGAATGAGTGGCTGGCAAAGCGCGAGGATGTTAGAAGGACAGTTGCGGGATTCATTAACGCCGAGCCGGATGAGATCGCGCTGACCACCAACACCTCTTCGGGAATGAATATCATCATCGATGCTCTTGAAACACAGGGTGAAGTCATATCCTGCGATCTTGAGTTTCCTGTTTCAACGCTTCCCTGGATGAATCGGCGTATCCCTGTACATTTTGTGAAGTCAGTTGCGGGCCAGCTACGCCTTGAGGATATTCGCAGCGCGATGAACGCGCGAACGCGGATAATCTGTATCAGTCAGGTGCAGTTCTCCAATGGGTTTCGTTTGGATCTTGAAGAAGTGGGAAAGGCCAAACGGGATCACGCGCTGGTGGTCAATGCCGCCCAATCGGCGGGAGCTTTTGAAATCGATGTAAAGAAGATGCAGATCGATGCGCTTTGCGCTACGGGGCATAAATGGATGCTCTCCGGTTACGGCAGCGGGTTTGTCTATTTGAGCCGCGAATTGTTGGAGCGGTCCCAGCCGCGTGCGATTGGCTGGCTTAGCGTCGTGGAACCTTATGCGATGAGAAACGATGAACTGCATCTGCGCCACGACGCCGCAGCGCGCGCTGAGCTTGGCTGTCCTCACTTTTCCGGGATATTTGCGCTTGGCGCTTCGATAGATCTAATGACAAAAACCGGAGTCAAAAATATCGAGCAGCGCGTGCTTTGGCTCAATCGGTTTTTGACAGATCGTTTGATCGAATCAGGTTTGCCAGTCATCTCGCCGATCGGCGAAGAGCACATGCGCTCTGGTGAGACATTGGTGCAGGTTGATGAACCGGCACGTGTCGTTGTTGAGCTCAGGGAGCGAAAGATAATCGTTACCGAAAAGCCGCAGGGAATTAGAGTCGCTACGCACTTTTTCAACAATGAAGACGATATCGAGCGACTCGTCGAAGGTCTTTTGAGTAAGAATTAACCGCAAAGATGCTAAGCCGTCGCAAAGGAACGCAAAGAAACGAGGCGGACCTCATACAAACCGCACTCACCGCCACAGAACGACAGTCAATCACTTTTTAGATCGCTTACTCCGCGTAGCGAGTTTTGTTTTCTTAGCGTCAGCCGGTCGATTAGAATCGCTGAAGTACTTGCGTGAAAGTTTGACAAAAGTTTGCGTGATGGGCGATTCATAGCCGCCCACTAATCTTGCGATTCCCAGCTCCCAGTTTATGTGTGCCCCTTCAATCCACCATCTGACGAGCCGGCCTTTATCTACCTCTTCAGCCGCTGATTGCAGCGGAACAATGCCAACGCCCATGTCCGCTTCAACCATCCGCCTGATTGCTGCCTGGCGACTAAGTTCCATTGTGACCTGCAGAGTGACGCCGGCCTGTTCGAAAAACTGATCTATAAGCCGGCGAGTGTTGCCGCCGCGCTCGCCCAGAATAAGTTTTTCGCCCGCAAGCGTATATGCGCTGACAGTCCGCTGTTTGGCCAGGGCATGGCGCGGCGAAGCGATCGCGACAAGTTGATCCTGGATGAGTCGCTCTGTGTTGATTCCACGTGCTTCAACAGGCAGTGACACAAAAGCGACGTCGAGTTCGCCCGCCAAAATTTGTTCGACCAGGGCCTCGCTTGTCCCGGAAGCAACAGTAATTTCCGCTCGCGCATGTTGATTGCGAACTTCATTGAGGAGTTTCGGTAAGACGTCTGTAGTCACCATTGCTGACGCGCTGCCGATTCGCAAACGTCCGCGTTCGGCTCCAGCCAGTTCAGCAATTTCGTCGAGAGCCGCGTCATGATCGCGCAAGATCTGGCGGGCACGATGTAGCAACTGTTCACCCGCCTCCGTCAACATCACCCGCCGCGGCGCACGAATAAACAGTTTCGCCCCCAACTCATTCTCCAGTTGCCTGATCTGCATGCTGATGGCCGCTTGCGTTACATGCACGCGCAACGCGCCTGCGGTAAATGTGCCCAGTTCGGCAATTGCTATGAAGGCTCTGAGTTGTCGAATTTCCATGGATTTCTCGCCTTAAGACGGGATCGGCTGTTATCAACGGTCGTTATTGTAATAATAAAATCTTTTAGTTTCCATTATAAATCGCCCTTACCTAGAATGGGCTGGAGATGGTCCATAACTAACGATTACGTACTCTCCCGATATATGGTTACTAGTGATACCAGACATGAAGGTTTTCTGACCACTCGTCGTTCAGCGTCGCGTCGAGCGGTCGCCGGCGTCGATGGCGGAGGAACGAAGACGCAGGCGGTAATACTGGATGCTAACTACACAGTATTAGGTGAAGGTCTGGCAGGACCATCAAATCCGTTGCGGGTTGGAATCACAAACGCCGCGACGGCAGTCCGCGAGGCGATAGACAAAGCCTGCGAGGTTGCGCAATTGAGGCGGACAGATCTCGTGGCAGCAGTGATTGGCCTGGCAGGCGCTCGCCGCAAGGAGCTGCGCGCGCGCATGCGTGAGGCCCTAATCGGCTCCGCGATTGGCGACATCATTGTGGTGAGTGACGCCGACATTGCCCTTTACGGTGCGACCGAAGGCGAACCCGGCGTGATCGTAATAGCCGGCACCGGATCGATATGTTGCGGTATCAACGGGCGCGGCAAGATGATGTGTGCGGGCGGTTGGGGGCCGGTTGCGGGTGACGAGGGTGGCGGCTCCTGGATTGCGCGCCGGGCCTTGCGCGCTATTGCCCATGCAACAGATGGACGCGGGGCGGCGACGTCGCTGACCAGCGCAGCATGCGCTTACTTTCATGTAACGAATGCCGACGATCTCTCAACGGCCATTTACGCTCCCACAATTACCAACGAGCGCCTGGCAGGTTTCGGCAAGTATGTGATCGAAGCCGCAAAAGCAAAGGATCGGATCGCGCGCGAAATTATTGCCGAAGCCGGTCGCGAGCTGGGAAGATCGGCCGCTGCAGTAATTCGTAACCTAAAGTTAGAGCGCGAGGCTTTTCAAGTGGCGTATGTCGGTGGCGTGTTTGAGGCCGCCGGTGAGTTGGTGCTTTCGCCAATGCGTGAAGAAATAAGAACCATCGCTCCCAAAGCATATCTCGCGCCACCTCGATTTTCTCCGGCCGTTGCCGCTGCGCGAATGGCTCGCGAACATCTTAATCACGTTGCCCTTGCCGTTTGATCGGGCTGACGAGTCAAGCAGATGAACTCTGAAACCGCGGGTCCGATACCACTCACTGAACAGGAAAATCCTAATACCACAGGTCTCAGTGCGCTGCCGCTTGGGGATATTCTGCGTTTGATGAACGATGAAGATATGCTGGTCGCTCCCGCGATTGGCGTGGTGCTTCCGCAAGTCGTTCAGGCGGTCGAAGGAATTGTGAGCAGGTTAAGGGAAGGGGGACGACTTTTTTATATAGGCACGGGCACCTCGGGACGGTTGGGTGTTCTTGATGCCGCGGAATGTCCGCCAACCTTTGGTGTATCGCCGGATCTGGTCCAGGCAGTCATCGCGGGTGGTTATGAAGCTTGTTATCGTGCCGTGGAAGCATCCGAAGATGATGCGCCGGCAGGCGGCAATGATTTAAAAGGTCGCGGTTTTATGAAGGGTGACGCGCTGGTTGGCATCGCTGCCTCGGGCGGCACGCCGTATACAGTGGGTGCCGTATCGTATGCGCGTTCGCTGGGCGCCTTTACCATCGCTCTAACTTGCGTGCCCGACTCTCCCATCACGAAGGCGGCTGAAGTGAGTGTTGTTCCCGTTGTTGGCCCGGAGGTTATCGCGGGTTCGACGCGACTTAAAGCGGGCACGGCGCAGAAAATGGTTCTCAACATGTTGTCAACGGCGACGATGATCAAACTGGGTTACGTGACTGGTAATCGCATGACAAATGTGCAGACGCGTAACACGAAGCTTCGCGCGCGCGCCGTACGAATCCTTATGGCTGAAACCAACATGGACGAGAACGCCGCCGCTGCAGCGTTAGATGCGGGCAATGGTGATATCCGGATTGCGTTGGTGATGACTAGAACCGGAAGTCACGTTGAGGCAGCAAAAAAAGCTCTCGCTGAATCGAAGGGGGTTGTGCTGCAAGCAATCAACCAACTTTCTAAATAATAAAAAACGCGGATCCGGAGCCCGCGAAGCTTGGCGCAAGCCCCATGAAAATCGTATTTCGGTTACTTAGCCCGCGCGGGCGGCAGAGCCAACAAAGACGCATCGTTGACGGAAACTAACGCATGAACCAGATCCTTGATCTGCTGTCGCCCGCTACCGCGGGCTGGTTGAAGGGCCATACATCTACGAGATTCTAACCTGACTGTTGTGCTTCATCCTGCCTTAAGCGGCGCGCGCGCCTGTATTTTCGACGCCGGTGGAACCCTTGTGCATCCCGACTGGCCACGGCTGTCGCGTATCGCAAAGGAAGTTTCGGGCCGCTCTTTCGAAACCGGTGAGATGGGCCGCGCTTTCGGTGAGATGATGCGAGCCGTCGCTGTCGAGATGCACCGCGAAGGGTTCGTGCTGACGGACGATATGAAGCGTCCGCACTGGACTTTCCGCCGTATGTACGGTGCGCTCGGTTTGGACGAAGTGACCAGCGGGGGAGTAGTCGAACGCATCGCCGCCTCACATGTCGAGCGACACGTTTGGTGCAATGTGGACCCTGAGGCTGCCGGCGTGATCGATGAGCTCAAGCGACAGGGTTTGATTGTTGCCGTTATCTCGAATACAGAAGATGGGCGTCTGATTGACTCGCTTGATGCGTCGGGCATCTCAGATCGGTTCGACCTACTCATAGACTCGCACCTCGTCGGTCACCGCAAACCTGAGGCCGCGATATTCCGGCTCGCCCTTGAACAACTTGGGCTTGAGGCGCAAGAGGCAGCCTACGTA
>JALYTI010000482.1 GCA_030854375.1 Acidobacteriota bacterium
TTTCAATTTTGCGCCAGTTCTTGCCGCCATCCTCTGTGACCTGGATAAGCCCATCATCCGTGCCGACGTAGATCAGGCCCGCTGCCTTCGCAGACTCAGCGAGCGCGGAAGCGTTGCCAAAGAAGGCGGTCGAAGCATTTTTGGCAACTGCGTCCATACCCCAAACCTTGCCCATTACAGGAAGCTTGTCGCGATCAAGCCCGCGCGAGAGCTGGCCGCTGACAACCTGCCAGCTGTCACCGCGATCGTCGCTGCGGAATAGTTTGTCGGCGGCAAAGTAGAGTCGCGTGTGCGAGTGAGGACTGATTATGAAAGGGGAGTCCCAATTCCATCTGAGCGGATCTTCGCCGCGACCAACTGCCGGTTGAATAGCCATCCGTTCTCCGGTGCGTTTGTCGAAGCGGGAAAGTGATCCGTTTTGATATTCCGAATAAACCGTGTTCGGGTCTTCCGGATCTACCTGCGTGCGAAAGCCGTCGCCTCCCAGTGTGACGAACCAATCCGAGTTTGTGATCCCGGACGCGCTGCGTGTGCGCGATGGACCACCAACATTGAAATTGTCCTGCGCGCCGCCATAGACATTGTAAAACGGCGTGGCATTGTCGCTGGTGACATCATAGAACTGCGTGATGGGCAGATTGCGCTTGAACTCCCAATTCACGCCGCGGTCGTGACTCTCGTAAACCCCGCCGTCACAACCGACTAAATAGTTATCGGTGTCGTTTGGGTTAATCCAGATATCATGGTTGTCAACGTGCTTCGACTTTTCTCCCAGGCGTCGCAATGTCTTACCGCCATCGTCTGAGACCATAAGAAAAACGTTCATCACGTAAATTCTATCAACGTTCTTCGGGTCAGCGACGATGCGCGCGTAGTACATAGCGGTCGCGTCAAACTCGTTCCGTCGGTCCCAACTGCCGCCACGATCGTTTGAGCGAAAGATGCCGCCCTTCTTATCTGCTGCTTCAACGGTCGCATAGATAACATTCGAATCCACCGGCGAGATTGTCAGTCCAATGCGTCCGAGTTCGGTCGTCGGCAAACCGGCTTTCAACTTGTTCCAGGTGGCGCCTGCGTCCGTTGATTTGTAGATTGCACTCTCCGGCCCACCGTTTATGAGTGTCCACATGTGACGACGGCGTTGATATGAAGCCGCATAAATTGTTTCGGGGTTCTGCGGATCGACGACAACATCCGTTACGCCGGTGTTGTCGCTAATAGAAAGAATCTTTTTCCAGGTCTTCCCATTGTCGGTTGTCTTGAAGAGACCGCGATCGCCGCCGGGACCCCAGAGCGGTCCCTGAGCTGCGACATAAACGGTATTTGAATCTTTCGGATCGATAGCGATGCGTCCAATATGCTCGGAAGACTTAAGTCCAACGTTCTTCCATGTCTTGCCGCCGTCATCTGAACGATAGACGCCGTTGCCATAAGAAACGCTTCGTTGGCTATTGTTCTCGCCGGTACCCACCCAAACGTTGAGAGGATTTTTTGGATCAAGAACGATGGCGCCGATGGAGTAGGAGCCTTCTTTATCAAAAACGGGAGTCCAGGTCGTGCCGTTGTTCATGGTCTTCCAGACACCACCTGAAGCGGCGGCTACGAAGTACCGGGCCGGATTCGCAGGATCGACAGCAATGCCGATGACGCGGCCGGAAGTGAAAGCTGGACCAATGGAGCGAAGCCTTAAACCATTAAATGTCGGCGACGACATTGGATCTGTGGGTTTCTTTTCTTCGTCAGCTTTCTTATCTTCGTCGCTTTTCTCTCCATCAGGCTTTTTTGTTTCATCCTTTGGCGTCGCTTGCGCCTCTGGAGATTCAGGAGACGCCTGTTGCTTCGCCGCCGCATCTGCGCGGGCCTTCTGGGCCGCCGCTTTTTCCGCCGCCTTCTCTTCCTGCGCAAACGCTGAGAGTGGAAGGAAGGTTAACAATCCAACCAAACATAAAACCCGAACTAGCGGAGCCGGTGGAAAGAAACTCATCCTGGCAAATGAACGCATAAACAAATTATCTCCTCACAATTGAACAAGCTGTTGGGAGTCTTTCCGGCCTGAGTGCACAACACAAGATCGATAGTCTCTCAGGTTGGGAAGGTGGGCTCGCCCCCGCTCTTCTCAATCAAGGCGCCATTGATGAAGTTCGCGGCTCCGCCGTCTGATGTGCGGAAGGTCTCCGACTGTCTCCGACCTTCCGTCGCAGCCTGGAATCTCTCTTGGGGCTACGCCCTAATTCGCGAAGCCTATTACTTCCTTTCCGGCTGTCTGCAGTTTACTGTTTGCTGTTTACTTCACTTGATTCCCACGACCATCGAATCAGGACCGATCAAGTGTTCGACTCTGGTTTCGCGAAAACCCGCTTCCCGCATCCAACCAGAGCAGTCCTTACTCGTGTAATCAAAGCCCCCCGGGGTCTCGATCAGCATGTTCAAGCTCATCAAGAGGCCGAAAGCGTTCTGCCGCCGCTCGTCATCAATGAGCGCCTCAAAGACTATCAACGCACCGCCTTCGGGCAGTGCCTGGTATGCCTTGTCGAGAAGCATCCGCTTCTCCACGAGGTTCCAGTCATGGAGGATGTGCCCCATCGTTATCACATTCGCGCCTGGCAACGGGTCGTTAAAAAAATCGCCGGTCTGAAAATCGAGCCGGTCCGTCAATCCATTCGCCGCTGCGTACTCTTCAAAGACAGGGCGAACGACGGCCAGATCAAAGTTGATTCCAGTGAGATGTGGATGGGCCAAACACACTTGAACAAGCAAACCTCCCTGCGCGCCACCGACATCAACCACTGTCTGGTAATTTTTCCAGGGAAACTTTTGAGCGATAGCCTGCGACGCTCCCATACTCAAGCCAGTCATTGCGCCGAGAAAAAGCCGCAGCCGCTCAGGATCACCATAAATGTTTTCAAACAATCCCGCGCCGCCGGTCTTGATCTCATTCTGGGGCAGTCCGGTGCGTAATCCTTCCGTCAGCGATCCCCAGAAC
>JALYTI010000483.1 GCA_030854375.1 Acidobacteriota bacterium
GTATACGGCATGTATTTTTTGAGACCGCCCATACGCCTCATGTCCTGCTCGTGATGCATGCCATGTATGACACTACCGGCGCCGAGAAACATCAGAGCCTTGAAGAATGCATGCGTCATCACATGGAAGATTCCGATCACAAACGCGCCGACACCGCAGGCCATGAACATGAAGCCAAGCTGCGACACCGTGGAATACGCCAGGACTTTCTTGATGTCGTTTTGGGTTATACCGATTGTCGCGGCAAACAGGGCCGTTGCCGCTCCCACTAAAGCAACGACCATCATCATTGTCTGTGAATGTTGGAAAATAACGTTCGTCCGCGTCACCATATAAAGGCCGGCGGTCACCATTGTGGCGGCATGAATCAGAGCGGAGACAGGTGTGGGACCAGCCATCGCGTCGGGAAGCCATACGTGCAGCGGCAACTGCGCTGACTTGCCACAGGCACCAATGAAAAGACCCAGCGCAATCCACGATAAGAGTCCCCAATGTCCCAATATCTCCAGGGGGTAATCCTTCGCCTGCGCAAAAACGTCCGTGTACTGTGCTGTCCCGAACGTGGCAATTACGGCGAAAATGGCGAGCGCGAATCCAAAGTCTCCTATGCGGTTTGTGATAAAGGCTTTGCGTGAAGCATTGGCTGCCTCTTGCCGATCGAAGTAGTAACCGATGAGCAAATAGGAACAAAGCCCAACTCCCTCCCAGCCCACAAACATCATGAGGAAATTCGACCCCATCACGAGTACGAGCATCGAAAACATGAACAGGCCCATGTACGCAAAGAACCGGTAGAATCCGCTATCGCCATGCATGTAGCCGGTTGCAAAGACGAAAATGCAGAGTCCCACGCCGGTTACAATTAGCATGAAGATCGCCGACAGCGCGTCGAGTTGGTAGCTCCATTCGACATCGAGCACGGAACTACGCGGCTCTTCGACGGCGCCAACAAGAATTGGCTGGTTTCTTTGTTCGGGTGGCAGTTCGGAAAGTTTCTTTGCTTCTTCCTCGATTTTGATTTCCATTCGCTCACGAGAGCCCTGAGTTAGACGCACGGCGCCTCCAGGGATCCACGAGAACTTGAACGCGCCGTCCTGACTCGTGACGTAAGCCTGTGGCCATAGTGCGCGACTGCTGAAGGCATAGGAATAAACGGCGGCGACAGTGAGAAGGAAGGCCAGGGCAATCGAACCGACCGCGACTCCGCCGATGAGCTTTTCAGAAAAATGGAACTTCCGGCCGAACAGGCCGTTGATCGCCGCGCCGGCAAGAGGGAGAAGCGGAACTAGCCAGATGTATCTGTACATAGGTTGAAAGTCCAACGTCCAATGTCCAATGTCCGCTAGGTCACGGTGACTTTAGACATTGGACATTGAACATTGGACATTGGACATTGGACTACCACTTTAAGATATCAATCTCGTCCACCCAGATCGTTTCTTTATTCCGGTAGAGCGCAATCACAATTCCTAAACCAATTGCCGCTTCCGCAGCTGCAACCACGATAACGAACACCGCGAAAATCTGTCCGGCCACCGCGTTAACATTGCCGGTGTCTTGCAAGTATCGAGACATAGCGATGAAGTTGAGGTTCGCCGCGTTCAGAATCAATTCGATCGACATAAAGATCACGATGATATTGCGTCGCGTCAGCACTCCGGCAACGCCAATGATAAAAAGGAGGGCACCGATGACGAGAAACTTGGACAGGTCGGGGTGCTGTACCTTTTCCCATGCGGTCACAAACCTTCCGCCAGTCGCCTCTTGTAGGAATAATGCGAACACCGGAGCGAAAGATTTAAGTATAAGGATATGCATCAGTGATTAAATTATTGGTTCTGAATGGTTGCCAGCTCGGGATCTTGAGCAGCTTCTTTTTGCAAGACGTCAGGCGCAACGTCATCAACCGCCGCTTCCTGTTTCAGAGTTCGCGCCAACATCACCGAGCCAATGATTGCGACCAGCAAAAGAACACTCGCGATTTCGAAAGGCAGCGATGCATAGCGATAAAGGTTGTTCCCAACTCGTTCCGTGTCTGTGGTTAATCTTGATGACCCGGTGGCAGCCGCTGCCATATTGCGTTCGCGCGTCTGGAGGCGTGCCGCAGCTGCCGTAATCTCTGCCTGGTCTCGTTTCAGAAAACCCTCGTAACCCAGGTTGATGGCGTAGAGAAGTCCGGCAACCAGTAACGCGCAAAAGACAACGCTTGTCGCAACCTGCCTGGGACGGTTGAAAATCTCTTCACTTCCCCGTTCTTCAGAGCCCACATTGACAAGCATGATCACGAACAGAAACAAGACCATCACACCGCCGACGTAAACAAGGATCTGTACGCCTGCTATGAATTCTGCGCGAAGTAAAATGAAGAGGGCCGCAACTGAGACGAGTGAGGAGATCAAAAAGAGGGCGCTGTGGATGGTGTTGCGAGCCATCACGGTCAAGAGACCGGCAAAGATGGCTGCGATAGAAAAAACCCAGAAGAAGACCGCTTCCCAACCAGAAAGAACCATAATGATGAATGATGAACGCTGAACGATGAATTCTAGGTTCGCCTCTTGACCGTTTTAATTGAGGCTACAAGAATTGCCGCCAACTCATCTGCTTCGTGGCACAATCCCAATAACTGCTTTTTCTTTACGATATCGCTATCAATTAGAAGATTTAGCCAATAAATGGTTTCTTCGAGCTCCTGCAATCCGCCTTGTAGCTTGCTAATGAACTCGGCGTTTGACCTTGCTCTTGTCGCCTCATGATAGTGGGCCCCAACCGATGTTCCGCTCCGGAGTAACTGCTTGCCTAAAACCTGAGCTTCGGCTGCCTTGGGCAGCGAGGTATAAAGTTTTACGATTCTTAGAGCGAAAGCGCGCGTTCGCAGGCGCAAATCGTACTGTGCGCCAGACGTTCCGCGTTCATCATTCATAATTCATCGTTCATTTGGTGTATTTGACGGTTTCGCGCCCCTGCTCAAGCATTTCGCGGTTC
>JALYTI010000484.1 GCA_030854375.1 Acidobacteriota bacterium
CCTGGAAGGTGGTCGCAGATGTCGCGGACCCTGTGCGCGCGGCGAAGAAGAATTAAATGAAGCCGCGAACGAATCCATGAGGTCAGTGCCACCACGCGATAGGTATGGGTTCTGGAAATGAATGGAAGTCTGATTGAGCATGTAAAACGGACCCACCGCTAGCAAGCCTGTGTGAAAATTCAGCGATCTCAAAAGGATGGCCCAAGCTCTGCCAATTTACAGGTTGGGAAGGGTGGCTTGCCCCCGCCGGAGCGCCAATGGCGCGACTGTTACTTCACATTCCAGGTTGCAGTCCACCGATCAAGCTCCACACCGTTGCGCTAGAAACCATTTTTACTTCTTAGTGATGTCCATTAAGATACTGCCCAATCAGTCGCGCCGTTGGCGCTCCAGCGGGGGCAAGCCGCCCTTCCTAACCTGTAAATTACTGAGGATTCTTTTGAGTTTTCACACAGGCTCTACCGCGTCGTGGTACTGACCTCATGGGCCCGATCGGTAATGGGCGCACCCACTTAATTGCATGATTCAAACGGCCGACTCATTACTTTTGCGCTTCGCCTCTCTTGTTTGCGCTCTTAGTTGCAGTTTCTTCGATCTGCTCAACCAATGATTCAGGTTTTGTGGCCTGCGCTAGTACTTCTATATGCGGGTCCTGAGAAATATCAGCGCCGAGTTTGACAGCTATCGCGTGCAGGAGCGAAAGCATCTTCGTGTTTTCCTGCTCCGACAGCAGGTTGATCTGCAAGTCCAGATGGTTGCGCTTTTCGCTGACTCGGGCATCGTGATTCTGACTGATCAGAATGAAAGTAGAGAGAAAAATCGCTTCCAGGGAAACTACCAGGGTGAGAAAAGTGAAGGGAAAAGGATCAATGTGCTTAACGCCCGGGAAGAGGTTGAATGCAATCCAGCCGCCGAACCAAACCACGTGAACCCAAACGAACGTCATGCTGCCGCAAAAGCCGGCGATTACCTCCGCTACTCGATCAGTTCGAGTCCGCTGTGCTCGTGCAGCTTCTTCCAGTTGTAACACCGTTTCAACATTACGCTTCGTTAACTCTTCGACAGATACAGGTTTGCCATGTTGCTCGACGTTGCCGGATTCGCCATGGGAATTCGTAGCCATTCTTGTTACTCGTGATACGTACGATTGTCGCAGAATAGAATCGCGAAGTGCAGTATCAAAACATCTGCCTTGCGATGGAGGGAGAGTCAAGCCTTAAGAAACGCGCACGCTCAATAGTAAAACACATTGAAAGCAGAGAGCAAAATCAATGACCTTTTAATGTTGTCGGCGAGCGGGTAGACTCCGGCGAGATAGAAACGATTGTCACATCGCCTCTGCAGGAGTAATTAGAGGTTTGCTTTAGAACGAGGCTGCCTGAAATCAGAAATTTACTTTCGCAGCAGTGCTGCGTGCCAAACGCAGGTGCAATTTGAGCGTTGGTAGTGTTCTTTTTGCGAAAGCCTTGCAAAGTAAGCTTCCCGGCGAAATAGCTCACACGCCATCTTCCAATTACTGAATATTCGTTAGGCCAATCGAGTGGCGCAAAAACCAGCGGCAATCTGTGCACGCCGGTAGCGGAAACCGCTAAGCTGGAGCTCCGGCCTAAGGTTTCCACAATGACACGGCATCCTCCTTGCTGGTGTTCTGCGCATAATCAGCAAACACAATCCTTTACATAGGAATTGCGATTTGTAAACAGACACATTCGCACTGTTTGTACCGGAGTGTTACATCAGCAACGCAACGTTAAGCTGATGACTTCAATGCGAACAAGGAGGAGTAAAAATGAGTTTGAATTCAGAAGTTTTGTCTACGAATAGTTCAGAAAGCGCCAGGTTGACCAACAGTAATCAGGGCGGATCTGGTATCAACATCGCAAGCATTGAGCGGCTAGCCAGCGCCGTGGCCGGGGGTGCGCTTGCGCTGTATGGCCTGCGGCGTCGCTCAATCAGCGGAGTGATCCTTTCAATGGCGGGCGCTGCATTGCTACATCGCGGCAGCACTGGTCATTGCAATGTTTATGAGGCACTGGGAATTAATAGCTCGAACGCGAGTGACCACGAGGTTCCGGTTGCGCGAGACGTTCACGTAGAGAAATCGATCACCATCAATGCATCACCGGAGGAGCTTTACAGCTTTTGGCGACAATTTGAAAATCTGCCTCGCTTCATGAACAACCTGGAGTCTGTCACAAGCCTGGGATTCAATCGTTGGAATTGGGTTGCCAAAGGGCCTGCGGGCACAAGGGTTGAATGGGACGCTGAAATCTACAACGAAAAGCCAAATGAGATGATTGCCTGGCGCTCGCTTGAGGGATCTGACATCACGAATGCAGGTTCAGTTCATTTTGAACCGGCGCGCGGGGAACGCGGCACGCAGGTTAAGGTCATTCTCAATTACAACGCTCCTGCCGGAAAACTTAGCGCGCTGGTGGCAAAGTTGTTCGGCCGGGAACCAGGCCAGATGATCGAGGAAGATCTACGCAGGTTGAAACAAGTTTTGGAGACTGGAGAAATCGCCACCGTGGACGGTCAGCCGTCGGGACGCGACGAAGGTGCCAGGCCACTAAGCGAAGTTAAGACTTCGAGCAAGATGCCACTCGGCCAACGTGCAAATAGTCGCGCCGCGTCGTCTGCGAAGTAACAACAGATTCGAGTGGACCTTATTACCAGCAAGGGGGAATTGACTGATGAAAGCACTATGTTGGTTCGGGAAGTATGACGTTCGTGTCTACGACGTCCCGGAACCTAAAATTCTAAATCCACGTGACGCGATCATTAAAGTTACAACCACTGCAATCTGCGGATCTGATCTTCACCTTTATGACGGCTACATTCCAACCATGGAGAAAGGCGACATGCTCGGCCACGAGCTTACCGTTCGGTTTGGCCCAAAATGGCAAGGGCGAAAGTTTGGATGGTGTTGTTGAAAGGAATCATAGATGGCCTCTCTTTGGAGATTAGGAGGACAGACA
>JALYTI010000485.1 GCA_030854375.1 Acidobacteriota bacterium
GTGCGTAAGTAATGCCCGCCGGTTGTCGGTGGCGTAACCAATTCTTAGTGGCACCCCGGCAAGAAAGGCGATCAACGCAGCTTCAAAGGAATTCGGCAAGAGAACAGCCAGATCGTAACGGCGTTTCCGCCACTCGCGAATGTGACCGATAGCAGCAAGCAAGCCGGTGCCATCGTGCACTTGCAGTTCATCGAAGAAATCAGCATCGGCGAACAGTCCCTTGGCCCAGGAGCGGGTGGCTAGTGTGATGTGAGCTTTTGGGAAGACACTCCGCAGTTGACGAAGGGCAGGAACAGTCATTACTGCGTCGCCGACCCAATTGGTTCCGCGGACTACGATGCGCTCAATGTTAGCCTTGGGAGCAGCCATTTCTAGAAGGTTCCAAGAAGAGATTTTCCATTTCTCATTTCAAAGTTCTCATTTGTCATCGTAAAAACATTGGGCCTTGAAACAGTCGCGTCCGATAAATGACAAATGAGAAATTTGAAATGAGAAATGAAAAATCGGCCCTTAAGAGTCTTACAGAAGAATGCTTGTCTTACTACAGTAAACTGCGCAGCCCTTCCTCGATTCCTATTTCCGGATGCCAGCCCAGTTGCTCGCGTATCCGACTCAGATCGGAAACATAGTTTACGGGCACTGGATGCGGCAAAGCGTCATCGTGGACAATCCTGGGCTCAATCTTAATGAGATCGCCGATGCTGCTGATCATCTTCAGCAACGTCATCGCGTTTGCCTTTCCGCCACCCAGATTATACAAGCCGAACCCCTGAGACGAATCGATAAAAGCCCGGCAGGCACGCGAAAAATCGTCCACATGAAGAATATCCCGAACGGAATGCCCACCTAGCGGAACGCGAATGGGCCACCTGCGCTTGACCGATTCGACGTAATGCGTCACGAAACCGTTTTCATTGCCGGTGGAAGGCCGCGCGTAAATGGTGGACATTCGAAATATGCAGGCACGAACGTTTCGCCTGCGCGCGTAGTATTCAACATAACGTTCGCCTATCAACTTCGACCACTCTAAGGCCGTTTGCCCGCTGTAGTCGGTGGGGCAACTCTCGGGAACTTCTGTATAGGATTCGGCATGTCCCCCATAGACGTCCTTCGTAGAGGCGTAGAGGAAGACCGAATTGGGTTGAAGGTTTCTGAGGACGTTGGCAGCGCCTTCAGCATTTGTACGAAAGCTAAGCTCAGCGCCGTTAGGGTCCTTATCCAGGTAGGCGGCGAGATGAATGACTGCGTCGTACTCTGCTACCAGCTTAACGTCTTCGTTGTTAAGAATGTCGTGGCCGGAACGCCGCGAAAAATCGTCAGCATTGAAAAACCGGCGGACCTGAGTTCCCAAATAACCGCTGCCGCCCGTGACAAGAATTCTCATTAACCTCGCCCAATGTCCAAAGTCCAAAGCTATACGGCACGTCCAGTGTCCGATAAACATTCCGCAGTTCCAACAAGCGCCAGAATTCAAACGCCCCCGTCGCTTTCAAATTCTCAAGGACGTTGGACACTAGACATTGGACCCTGGACTTGTGCTCTAGTTGTTCCCTTTGCCATGCCCGTCAGCTTCATGAGCGACTCAGCGTGTCCGATGGCAATAAGGATATCGCCGCTCTGGACGATTGCGTCTCCGCTGGGATTGAAAAGTATTTTGCCGTCGCTTCGTCGAATACTCACCACCACAATATCTAATTCGGAGCGTATATTTGTTTCGCTCAATTTTTGACCTACCAGACTTGATGATGGCCCGACCTCGAGTTGTTCAAAAGCCAACTCCAATTTGTTCGCAGTAATTGAGCCTATGAAGTCGTCAACAGCAGGTTTCGTCAACGCCATAGCCATTCGATGACCGCCAATAATGGTAGGAGCGACCACCCTGTTCGCCCCGGCGCGAATAAGTTTGGCTTCCGCCTGTTCTTCGACCGCGCGTGCGACGATGTGCAGTAGCGGATTCAGATCTCGCGCGGTAAGCACAACATAAACGTTATCGGCATCGTCCGGCAGGCAAGCCGCGAGTCCCCGCGCATGTTCGACACCAGCTTCCCGCAAAGTTTCTTCCAGCGTCGCATCCCGAATCAGCACTATCACGCCGAGGTCTGTTAGCTCAGCAACTCTCTGCGGATCCCTTTCAACTACGATGAAGGTTTCCTCACTGCCAAGCAGGCTCCGGATCAAATGGGAACCCACTCGACCGGCTCCGCAAATGATGAAATGGTTTCTCAGTTTGCTCATTTTTCGCGACTGCCGCCGTTGTCCAAAGGTTGCAATCAGTTCCGATTGAACAATTGCGTGGACCGTAGTGGTAAGGGCGTAAAGAACCACCCCAACCCCGGCGAGCATAAAAATTGTTGAAAAGATGCGCCCATTCCTGGTGGCCGGGGTCAGGTCTCCATACCCTACGGTTGTCACAGTCTGCGCCGCTACGTAGAGGCTATCAAGTAGCGACCAGCCCTCTATTAGATAGAAGCCCACGGCGCCAAATCCGATGGCAACAGCCACGGCGAGCAAAGCAAAGAGAATTCGGCGATGATTTCCGGCTAATGAACGTGTGCCGGGGGGCATTAAACTCATACATCAGACTTCGCATCTAAGAGACTGGGCTGGATTTAATGTCAGAGTTCCGACGTTAACTAAAGAAAAACGGGCTGTCAATTAAGTGGACACGTTTGTATCAAGAGGTTAGCATTTAAGTTGTGAGGATGGACGACTGATCACCAACCGGGACGTCAGACCCAAAGGTCTATCGTCTGTCTCTTATGCCAGTAAGATACCCACCTGAGAAAAAACCCCCAACCGGGATGCGGCCGAGGAAAGATATCAGACCTCAGTCTCGCATCGTCGCGTATGCTCAACCTGAAATCAGTTTTCGACGGCGCTTTCTTCGACGTCTCATAAGTCCTCCCATAATCATTCCCCTGGTCTTGCTGACCACGCTCATCGTGGGAACTTTCGTGTACTACTGGACGGTCTTCTC
>JALYTI010000486.1 GCA_030854375.1 Acidobacteriota bacterium
TCTTATAGGTGACCTTCAGATTGGTCACGGGCGGTGGTTGAGTGACGGGCCGGTTGCGCTGGCGTTGCGCAAAAAACGACGAAGCCGAAATGGCTAAAAAAACCACGGCGCCTATGATGCTCATTCCCAAATACTTTTTTCTCATAATCCCTCTCCTCGTATCTTAGTTATTCGTTTCAATCCGCGAAGTGTGTCAGGCAGCAGCGCTGACTTCGCGCGACTTAAGAATCTCGCTCAATCGCGCGCCTTTCGTAAAGTCTCGGTCGCCCGATTAATCGCCTCAACGATGCGTGCCAGCGCTTCTGCGGCGTTCGCCTTATTTCGCTCCTCCAGCGCCTGACGAAAATCAGGAAGTGGTTGCGCCGCATAACCCGTGTAAGTTCCCGGCGCGTAAATTTGGTGCGTGTACCAGGGGCGGCCGCGCAATCCACGGTCGTCGGTGAGCGCGCGCTCGACCGATATCAAAGCTTCATTAATACGCTGCAGTCGCGCCTCGGCGCGCGGGTGACGATTGTTAGCCTCAACTCGCATCCGCTCAATCTCCAGCACTGTCTGCTGGCGTGCCTTCTCGGTAAGCTCTGCTTCATCAGCAAATTTCTGCATCGCTTGCATCATGGGTTTGTCATCGAAGCCGTCGGCAAGATTCCGCCGTCTGGCAGTTTTCATGCTCTCATTGAAAAAATCGCGAACCTGTAGAGCGTAATCTCGGTAATCAAGCGGCAAACCGGGAGCATCAGCGAGGCGCATCGCGATAGTTCCCCACAACCGGGCCGCCGTCACGTGATATGCAAAAGTGGGATCTCCGAAGTGGGTCATCCAGTAAAACGAGTCATAAGCGGAGTGGTAAACGCCGTAGTCACCGCCGAAACCCATGTCGCTGGAAGGGATACCCAGGTGTTGAAGAAAGGGCGTGAAATCGGAGCCGGAACCGAGAGCATTGATGCGCGCTTCGGCAATCTTGGTATCGGAACCAAGTTCGGCATTTGTCAGTTCGGGATCAGGCATTTGCTCGCGTGCACGATCCTGCCACTGCTGATAAACCGTTTGGCCGGTTTTCGGATCCTTAATGTCGCGCGTGGCAGCTCGAATTAGTTTCCAAAGAGAAGGCACCGACGACGCGCCAAAGTGTGGACCTGAAACGGCGGAGTCAACGTTGAGATAAGCGACGGCCTTTTGTTTCAATTCATCGGCGTTCTCCTCGGCCCACTCCGTCGAACCCAAAAGCCCGTACTCTTCGCCGTCCCAACTGCAAAGCAGAATCGTGCGCCGTGGTTTCCAGCCCTTCTTCAACAAACTACCGAAAGCTCGCGCCGACTCGAGCATTGCGGTGGTGCCGCTGTTTGGATCGACAGCTCCAAAGGTCCAGGCATCGCGGTGGTTGCCCATGATTACCCAACGATCCCTCTCTGCATCGCCATCGATGCGCGAGATCACGTTCCAAATCTTCCGCACCTGGTAATCCATCTGCGTTTTCAAATGCACGCGAACGTAGTCAGTACCTCCAACGTGATAAGGAAACGGCAGACCACCCTGGAAATCCTTCGGCCGGACGGGACCGCGCATAGGTTCCAATAATCGTTTCGCGTCACCGTAAGAGATCGGTTGCACAGGAATGCGCGGCAATCCTGTTAGTTCTTCCATCTTCAATCTCGGCACGCCGGGTATTGAGGGTCTTCCGGGTGTGAGCGGATCGCCGGGCGCCTGGAACAAAAACTGTACAGATCCGCGCTGCGCTGAACTTGCGGGCCGCCACGGTCCCTTCGGGTAAACGTCGCCTTGCATGTAACCGTCGTCTGCAGGATCGGAATAGATTAGCAAACCAGCTGCGCCATTGTCTTCGGCAACCTTCGCCTTCACTCCGCGAAACGAGTTGCCATAACGCGCAATGGCGATCTTGCCTTTTACCTCGACGCCCAGCTTCTTCAGGGCTTCATAGTCCGGAGGCAAACCGTAGTTGACGTAGACCAGCGGCGCTGTCACATCTCCACTGGGGCTGTAGCCATTGAATATTGGAATAATTTTCGGGTTCGACGACGAGGGATCTTCAGCGATGACTTCCTCTTTGACGGCAAGCCGTTCGTGAACCGGACTAACTAATTCAACGATGCCTGGTTGCGTCGGATACGGGAGCAGAACTTCATATTCTTTGAGTTCGGAAGCAACCCCGAATCCGCGAATTTGATCGCGAACGTAAACGGCAGTGGCGTAGTCCTCTTTGGTGCCGGCAACATGTGGCTCAGCGGTCAAGCGGCGCAGATGTTTGCGTGCCGAATCCGGCGCAGGCACGGCGCGAAACTCTTCTTCCCAGCGGCGCTCGATGCCCGAGCCCTCGGGCGTGAAACCGTCGAGATTGGAAGATGTTGTTGAGGCGCCCTGTGATAAGACTAAGCGATTAGCGTTGGTGCCTACGAAAGCAAAAACCAGGAGTACGACGACCGCGCTGCGAATAGATTTCATTTACCTTTCCTCGTTCCAGCGATTTTCAAATGAACAATGTCCCACGGAGCATCGTAAAACTTACCACGCACATTGAAAGGAACTGTTATGGACAGTCGATATTACCCCGGCGTTGAAGCAGACGTGCCCAAACTGGTTGCCGAACTGCGCGACCTCTTCGATGAAGACTATGAAGTGCAGACCGTGCAGGTATCCTCGACCACCGTTGTCCAGGCGCGAAAGTCTAGCACGTTGCGCGATCTTACCGGGCTCTCTGCAGCATTAACAATCAGGCTGACATCTGAACCGGGCGGTGCGCGCGTCGAGATCGGCATGCAGAAATGGTTTGACAAGGCCGCTATCGCCGCCGTGGCGCTGCTGCTTTCCGCCGGTCTGTTGGCTGCTCTTCCTGCCCTGGGCGCTTACTGGCAATACAAACTCACCGAAGACGCATGGAAGATAATAGAAGACCACATCGCACGCAAAGGCAGTGGCTACTCATCTCGTGCACCTCACGGCCACGCAGATGTCCAGACTGGAG
>JALYTI010000487.1 GCA_030854375.1 Acidobacteriota bacterium
GTCTTATCGTATGTGCTTTGCACTACCACCGGTCTCGACAGTCCCTGGACATACACTCTCCGTGTAACGCTGAGTCTGCTGCCGTTATCAATCGGGCTGAACGTAACGTTGAATTCACTAGCGAGGTCTCCAGTTGAGCTGACCATCAGTTGGTCGCCGTTAAGCGTTGCGCGGGCGCGAGTGGTGCGACCGCTGTTTGTTGTCTCAACTCGCTCAACGCCATCAGCCGAAAAGGTGATTTGGGGAGCACGCGAGGACCCGATGGTCACATCTCTACCGCGCACATCGATTGCGATTTGATCCGGAGACTCCAGCCGCGCAGATAACTGATCGCGCAAGCTCGTGCGGTCGCCATATGCTACAGACTGCGTCGCGCGATCAGCCGCCTGGGCAGGGTCATCGCTCTTCGACGGATCGAGTCGATAGGTTCCTGTTAGGCGGTTGCCGCCGTAGGACGTCTGAGGACTATTCGGATATGTAGTGTTCGGATAGGTCTGACCTATTGACGGCCAGGTTACACGGTAAGCATTCGCTAGTTGATTCAAGTCAGCGCGCAAATTAGTCCAGCTGCGTACTACAGCAGAACTGCGAACATTTTGTCCGGTCATGAAACGATCGACCTGCGCGGCGCGGTTCAGAACTTCTTGCACATCGGCCGCAGTCGAAATTCTTCTGTCGAAACGATCTCGTAGTTGATGTACAGCCAAAGTCAAATCTTGTACTAAGACGTCAGGGTTTTCTCCGACGTTTCCGTAAATTCGCCTCTGATTCTGCGTGTTGATACTGTTTCCGAAAGTATCAGTCCGATTTTCGATTCGAAGTATTAGCTGCCGCACCGAACGAAACGTTCCCCTATATGTTTGCCGTTGAGCTTGAGTAACAGTTACTCCAGCTGATAAGACGACTAACGCGAGACACGCTCCGAGAGCTTTCTTAATTGCAATCATTTTTCTCCTCCATATTTCCACAAACAAATAGGGACCCAGTCCATACCGCGCCCACAGCTGTGATGCATCTCGCTATCGCAGAAACAGTCCACGAATTCGCGACATAGTTTTACGGGATCAACCCTAACAAAGTCTGTGCCACGATTGCTGAGCTTCGAGTTGCATGTCGAGAATCGTCGTCTTTACCCAGCTAAACCGGCAATAATCATCCACTTAGGTCGCTGCGCTTGTATGCTATTCTTTTGGCTGGAGGTACCGGAATGAGTTCGGATGATCCCAAAGCGGTTGTACAGTTAACGGGCACTGACCTGTTTACTGGGTATTTGCATGCCGGTCAGCCCATTACCATTGATGCGGATCACATTCGTAATTCCGCCCCTAGCCCGATGGAACTGCTATTGCTGGCACTAGGTTCCTGTACGGGGGTCGATGTGTTTTCTATCCTTCAAAAAAAGCGTCAGAGGCTAACAGCGTATCGAGTGGAAGTACGTGGTCAAATGGAAAGCTGATCATCCGCGCAGTTATCAGCGAATGGAAGTACATCACATTGTCACGGGCCGTAATATTTCAGAGCGATCAGTAGCCCAGGCGATTGAGCTTTCAGGACAAAAATACTGCAGCGTGGCGGCAACATTCCCGCCCACCGCGGAAATCGTTTCGAGCTTTGAAGTCATCGAAGGATAAGCGAAAATTAGCGTTGGGAGGCAGGCTGATAGTGACGATGCAAATAGCGCAAACAGCGAAATTTTCGACGCGACTATTATTTTTAATGATATTCGCTGCTTTTCTTTGCGAGGGTGCGATTACGCGCCTCGCCGCCTCGACGGGATTCTCATTTGCTCGTTTTCAATATCTTGTCCCTCAGGGTGCAAGCGATGCGAGTCTAGCCGCTGTTCGCAAGCAAGACCGTGACGCGCGAAATGCTCGAGGAATAATCACACGCCTAAGTCCAGAGGAACACCTTCGTCGCGCTAATGTCTATCACGCTAATCGTGCTTTCGATGAGGCTCGCGAACACTGGCAGGCGTTAATGAATTACTATCCGGACGATGCGAGGGTGCCTGAGGCGTTGCTCGGAATAGCCCGGTCATATTATCAAGCGCGTCGCTACGACGAAGCTTACAGTGCTTACGATCGGGTTGCGCGTAATTACTCCTCGACAAGGGAAGGTCGCGAAGGACTTAACTTCAGCGCCGCCTCATTGCTCCGAATGGGAAAGGCTTCGGAAGCAGCAGACCGCTATCTCGAATACATTTCTCGCTTTCCCGACGGAGAAAGAATTGATACGGCACACTTGAACGCGATTGACACCTTGAGGGAGGCTGGCCGTTTGCAGGAAGCGGTCGCCTGGATTACACGCACCAGACAACGGTTCGCGGGCACGCCCACCGACAACAACGCATTGTTCGCCCAGCTGCGTCTGAATGTTGCCGAAGGCAACTGGACACGCGCAATCTCGGCTGCGAATGAATTGAGTAGCAAAGGCTTTCCAAAGGGCGTGGCCACAACTCCAGCGGAAGTTGCATACTTAAAGGCTTACAGTTTGGATCGCGCGGGCAATCGAGACGAGGCATTCACAGCGTATCTGTCTGTGCCGGCAGGAATGGATTCATATTACGGATGGTTAGCCAGCGACCGACTAGCCACTTTCGGCGATGCGCAAAGGCGTCCGCTGGTGGAGGAACGGTCGAAGCGTGTTAAGGCACAGGTTGCCGCGGTCGCTGACCGCTTTCCGGCACTGTACCGACAGTCGATTCTCAGTTCCGCGAAGTCGCGCAAGCTTGACCCTCGTTTTGTTCTTGCTCTGATTCGACAGGAGAGCGTGTTCAAACCTTTCGCAAAATCGCCTGCAGGAGCGCGCGGATTGTTGCAGCTTACGATGGATGCGGCTCAGAAGTATGCACCCAATGCAGGCGTCAGCAATTTACAAGAAAGCCAACTTTACCAACCAGAAACGTCCATCCGGCTGGGAAGCGAATATCTCGCGGAGCTTTCATCCATGTTTCCCAACCTGCCTGAAGCCGTGGC
>JALYTI010000488.1 GCA_030854375.1 Acidobacteriota bacterium
CACGCCATTGCGATGTTCTATGAAAACTAAAATGCCGGTGCTCATGTGGCTTGAAGATTCTCTTGGTCAGTAGCTTCCAATCATTGATGAGTTGAACCGCAAAGGTCGCAAAGAATTCGCAAAGTCGCGCAAAGCGTCTGTCTTTGCGGACCTTTGCGCTCCGCTTTGCGCGCTTTGCGTTTAAATTCCGGGCCCCTGGCGCACCCCACTTCAAATGACACGCGCTTCGGTATGTAACTTTTGCGCCAGCGCTACTGCTCCAGCCTTAGTGTCACCATTTCCCAGAAGCTGTGTTTGTTTAGTCTTCTGCGGCAAATAAACGCGCTCAATTCGCTGATGCGATGGGCGATCCACAATGTCAGCAGGCGGCGCTACTTCTTTTATCTCTTTTTTCTTGGCCGCCATGATCCCCTTCAAAGTTGCATATCGAATCTGGCTGATACCCGACTGAATCGTGAGCAAGGCAGGCATGGCCATCGAGTACCATTGATACCAGCCGCTTTCCAATTCGCGCTTGACGCGAAGCTTCTCGCCCGATGCATCAACTTCGATGACTATGGTGGCATGCGGCAGTCCGAGCAACTCGGCGAGAATCACGCCGGTTTGCCCGTAACCGTAATCGTCTGACTGCAAGCCCGTCATAATTAGATCAGGCTTCTCATTACGAATCGCCTCGGCCAACGCGGTCGCTGTCGCGTAAGGGGAAAGATGTCCAAGATTGTCACCGACAACGTGAATTGCGCGGTCAGCGCCGCGCGCGAGCGCATCCTTAATTACGCTCTTCACGCGTTGCGGACCCATCGAACAAACGATTACCTCGCCCGTCAGCTTTTCCCTGACACGCAGAGCTTCCTCCAGCGCATACCCGTCTGACTCGCTGACTTCAAACGAGAGATCTGATTCTTCAATCCAGGATTGGTCCTTATTGATTCGCAGAATCGCGTCTCTGTTTGCGACCTGTTTCATCAAAACAATTATTTTCATTCTGCTATTTAGTGCCTTTAGAAAGGGGACTTGTCCCCCGCCTCCGACTGGCACAAGTGCCTTTTCTAAACATTAATGGGTTTACCCATCGTATCGTTTGAACAAGAGCGCGGCGTTAGTTCCACCAAACCCAAAACTGTTGGAAAGCGCATATTCCACTTCAGCTTTGCGTGGCTGGTTGGGAACGTAGTCGAGATCACAATCCGGATCGGCGTTCACGTAATTAATGGTCGGAGGCAAAACTTTGCGATAGAGACTGAGAACAGAAAACACTCCCTCAATTCCGCCGGCGGCTCCCAGCAGGTGGCCAGTCATGGACTTGGTTGAACTAACTGCCAGTCTATAGGCATGCTCGCCAAAAGTTTTTCTGATCGCCAGTGATTCAAACTTGTCGTTGTAGGGCGTCGACGTTCCATGGGCGTTAATATAACCGACCTGTTCCGGCTGAACCCCCGCGTCGCGCATGGTCTTTTGCATGACGCGAATCGCGCCGGAGCCGCTTTCGTCCGGCATTGTCAGATGAAACGCGTCCGCCGTCATGCCATACCCGACAAGCTCCGCGTAAATTCGCGCCCCACGGTTTTTAGCGAATTCAAGTTCTTCGAGGATCATAATGCCCGCGCCCTCGCCGATTACGAAACCATCGCGATCGCGTTCAAAAGGGCGAGACGCATGCTGGGGATCGTCATTGCGGGTGGAAAGCGCTCGCATGGAAGCAAAACCGGCGACACTCATCGGCGTGATCGCCGACTCAGCGCCGCCGCAAATCATCACGTCAGCATCGCCGCGCTGGATTATCTTAAAACTGTCTCCGATGGCGTGCGCGCCGGCCGAGCAAGCTGTCGCTGTTGCTGAATTTGGACCTTTTGCGCCGAAACGAATGGAGACCTGGCCGGCGGCTAAATTGACGATGGCCGAAACAATGAAGAAGGGTGACACACGGTCAGGTCCTCCTTCGAGGAGCTTCGAGTGTTCGCGCTCGATGGCCCAGAAGTCTCCGATGCCGCTGCTGATGTAGGTCCCCGCATTCTCTGCGATGTCGCCGGAGAACTTCCCAGCCTCGTTTAGTTTAAAGCCGCTGTCGGCCATCGCTTCGGTTGCCGCGGCGATGGCGTAATGAATAAAGGCGCCCATCTTGCGCGCCTCTTTCTTTGCTATGAACTTAAGTGGGTCGAAGTCCTTAACTTCGGCGGCAATCTTTACGGAATACCTGTCCGTCTCAAATTTCCTGATGTAGTCCACGCCACTACGACCGCTCATCAACGCGGACCACGTTGTTTCAACTGAATTGCCAACCGGTGTTATCAGGCCCAGCCCTGTGACAACTACACGTCGTGCCAAATCAACGCTCCTCGATGCGGTGACAAGTGACGGGTGACAAGATCAGGTCTTCCGGCTTGCCTGTCATCTGTCACTCACCACTTGTTACCTGTCCCTATTTCTTGTGCTGGTCGATGTAGTTGTAGGCATCGCGGACGCTCTGGATCTTCTCCGCGTCTTCGTCGGGGATCTCGATACCGAATTCCTCTTCGAAACGCATGACCAGTTCTACTGTATCCAAAGAGTCTGCGCCTAAGTCATCGATGAAGCGAGCGTTGGGCGTAACTTCGTTCTCATCCACCCCTAATTCGTCAACGATAATCTGTTTTACCTTATTCTCGATCTCTTGATCGGGCATCTCGTTTTGCTCCTCTGTGATGAACTATCTATAACAACTACTAAAGACCAAGGCTCGCGCTAGCGCTCTTCAAGCTCGCGGCGTCCTCGACATTAAAGCACTTTACCTCTCGACTTATCTGCCGCATCAAACCAGTCAGCACTTTTCCCGGACCGACTTCCACGAAGGTATCAACACCTTCCCGAATCAACAACTGGACCGACTCCAACCAGCGCACCGGAGACGAAACCTGTCTGATTAGAGAATCTCGCGCTGCTGCGTCCGTTCTAACCAGAGCGGCATCGACATTGGTAACGAGAGCGACTTGC
>JALYTI010000489.1 GCA_030854375.1 Acidobacteriota bacterium
TCTTGAATACGTTCGCCCCGGTTACCACGCCAGGAAGCCCCGATCTTCAAAAACTTCAACTCTCCGAAAAACCTCTCCCGATTCGGGTAGTGAGTTGTTAGCCGATTACGAAGCCGAAACCCGGCAGCTGGAGTCAATCAGTAGCACCTTTTACGCAGAGGAAGACTTGGAAATTCCCGAGGAGACTTCACTGTCCAGATCGAAGTTGGACCTTAGTCGCTTGACTGTTGCGATGAAGCAGCTGGCCGAAGGATTGCACGCCTTGCACGAAACAGGAAAGCTTCATAGGGACATCAAACCGTCCAATGTGCTGGTCACGAATAAAGGCCGCGTAGTCATTCTGGATTTTGGCCTGGTTGCAGAAGTAGAGGGCCAGGAACTTCACAGTAGCATCACGCTCGCCGGTACACCTGATTACATGTCTCCCGAGCAGGGGGGACAACTTCCCATTTCTCGCGCCAGCGATTGGTACAGCGTCGGTGTCATGCTTTATCAGGCGCTTACCGCCAGGCTTCCATTTACCGGCAAGTTCTTCGAAGTGATGATGAATAAGCAGAACTTCGATCCTCCAGCGCCGAGCGAACTCGTGCGACACTGTCCGGAAGATCTAAATGACCTTTGCATCAGACTGCTTCGCCGCAAGCCGGAAGAGAGACCAACCGGCACAGAGATTTTGTCGGCCCTTGGGCATGACCAAAACGGTGCATTGCTGGAACCGGTAATTGCTTCGCCCGCGCCATCTTTAGCACAAACCGCACCCTTCGTTGGTCGTGCAAGACAGTTACGAGAACTTGAAGATGCTTTTGCCGTAACGAGGCGAGGACAGACGGCGACGGTCTATCTTCACGGCAGCTCGGGAATGGGAAAGAGTTCCCTGGCGCGACACTTTCTGGATAGGCTGCGGCAGAACCGGCCTGATGTCGTCATTCTCGAAGGACGTTGCTACGAACGCGAGTCTGTCCCGTACAAGGCTCTGGACGGCGTGGTCGACAGCTTAACGAAATATCTGCTTTCACTTTCAGATGCGAAAGCTGAAGCCCTGATGCCGCGCGAAGTTCTGGCGCTCGCACGGCTCTTTCCGGTGATGCTCCAGGTTGATTGCGTTTTCAATGCGCCTCAGCGGGAACAGGAGATTCCTGATCCATTCACACTCCGGCGCAAAGCCTTTGCCGCTCTGCGCGAGTTGCTGGGACGCATATCTGATAGGCAACCCCTGGTGCTCTATATCGACGATCTTCAGTGGTCCGATGCCGACAGTACGACGCTTCTTGAAGATTTACTGCGCCCGCCCGATTCGCCTCCACTGTTATTGCTGTCGAGTTTTCGCACCGAGGATATTCAAATAAAGCCATTCCTGAAGTCGTTACTTGAGAAGGTAGGAACTGAAAGCTGCCGGGAAGTGCTTGTCGGCGCTTTGACGAAGTCCGAGTCCAACGCACTCCTCCGCGAGTTGCTTGGCCCGAGCGCTTCCGCGCTCGAGCCGTTTACAGACGCTATTCTCGGCGAAGCACGCGGTAATCCTTTCCTGTTGGAACAGCTTGCTCGCTATGCCGCGACCAGTGATCAGGCCGCCACTACCGGCATTACTTTGGCCGTCATGCTTGATGCGCGATTGCGCCATTTGCCAAAAGGAGCGCGCCAGTTTGTCGATGCGCTGGCGGTTGCCGGGCGTCCAATTAATCCTGAAGTGGTCTATAAAGCCGCGGAGCTTTCCGGCGATGATCTTCCTCTTGTTAGCTCGTTGCGTGCAGCGCAGTTTCTACGGACGGGTGGAACTGAACACACGCTCGAGCTTTATCACGATCGCATTCGCGAGACGCTCTCTACCCAACTGGATCCTAAAAAGGTCACTCAGATTCACCGCCGGCTGGCGCAGGCAATCGAAGGCCGAGGCATCGAGGATCCCGAAGCGCTCTTTGAACATTATCTGGGTGCCGGAGAAAGAGTGCGTGCCGCAACTCACGCGGCCGTGGCCGCCCGCAAAGCAGCCAGTGCTCTTGCTTTTGATCGAGCCGCCGGCTTTTACCGCCGCGCTCTCGAACTCGCGCCGGCGCGAGGAGCTGAGCTCGTTGATCTCAAGCGCGGACTTGCAGAGGCCCTCGTTAATGCCGGCCGGCCCGCTGAAGCTGCGCAAGCATATCTTGAGTTGGCCCAAGTTACCTCAGCCGGGCGTAGTCTTGATTTCAAACGCCGCGCCGCCGAACAGTTGCTGATGGGCGGGCACATCAAGGAAGGGTTGGAGCTGATTCGGTCAGTGCTGGCTGCTGTCGGTTTCAAACTTCCGGCGGGTCCAAAGCGCGCACTTCTCTCACTGTTGCTGAAACGCCTTCAAATTCGTTTGCGCGGTCTGAATTTCACCGAGCGGGATGCGAGCGAGATCCCCGAAGCCGATCTCATCCGCATAGATACTTGCTTTGCCGTGGCTGCCGGTTTGGGAGGTGTCGATCTTATTCGTGGCGCTGACTTTCAAAGTCGTCACCTTTTACTGGCCTTGCGAGCCGGCGAGCCCTATCGCCTGGCGCGCGCGCTGTCCTTTGAGGCGGCGCAAACTGCCGCTCGCGGCGGCGCGGCAGGAGAACGCGCCGCACAGATTGCGGGGCGAGCTGAGGAGCTGTCGCAAAAGGTAGGACACCCGCACGCCATCGGACTTTCGATCTGGGCCAGCGGCGTGAGTGCCTATCTTGCTGGAAATTGGAAAAAATCTGCTGAACTCTGCGAACGCGCGGTTGTGGTTTTGCGCGATCGCTGCACCGGCGTGACCTGGGAACTGACAATTGCAAACCGCTTTGTTCTCAGCGCCCTTTTACACCTGGGCGAGGTTGCCGAAGTTTCACGACGCGTACCGTCATTGCTCTCGGCCGCGCTTGAGCAGGGAAATCTTTTTGCCGCAACCGACCTTCGAACTCGTTTAAATGTGATTTGGCTTGTGGCGGATGACCCGCACACGGCGAGGGCCGAGGTTATCGAAG
>JALYTI010000490.1:0-2182 GCA_030854375.1 Acidobacteriota bacterium
CCGAAGTGGCAGTCGTCCCGTTGTTGTGGTGGTAGGCGGCGAAGTAATTGCCGCGGATGAAGTGTTTCTCGCGCAATCCAATCCAGGTGTTTTCACGATCCCGCAAAATGGAAGTGGCGAGGCTGTCTCGCTGCTAACTTCGGGCTTCCGATATTCTCCGGCACCGTTTTTCGCGAAGACGAATAATCAACGATCGGTTATTGCGGTTTTCGGCACCGGCTGGAGAAATGACCTGCCCGTGACAGTCCGAATCGGAGGACAAAATGCCGTTGTGCAGTATGCCGGCGCTTCAAAACACTTTGCGGGCTTGGATCAAGTCAATGTGGAAATTCCAGACGGTTTGAGCGGGGCATCGACATTTGTTGTGACAACGGCCAGCGGATTGAGCAGTCGCAATGATGTGATCGTGACCATTAGATGACAAGCTAACCCGGGGAATTCAGGTTTACCTTCAGACGCGGAATCTTACGTGGATTTCCGGCCACCTTGTCCGGCGTTTCAGAGGACACTTCGCCAATCTGGAACGCTCCCATTTTCTTATAGAAACCCTCCGCGTTTGGATCGGATGAGATGCCAACTTCTGAAACGTTTTGCATGGCAGCATTCTGCATTGCGTGGACGAACAACTCTTTACCGACACCGGTGCCAATGTGTTGCGGAGCCACCCACATGTGCTCCAGCTCCGCTTTGTCCTTCCGAATAACCAGGGCATAGAAACCCAGGAAATCGCCATCGCGTTCGGCTACATACACTTGATTGGCTGCTACAAAATCAGGTGTGATTGTGAGGTCGTCCTGCCAATGCTTAATCCAGTGCTCCGGATAACCCCAATGCCGTTTTGCTTCGTGAGCAATCTGAGTAAGGAAGGCAGCGTCGTTCGGTGATGCCTCTCGTATTATCAATGTTTTAGTTTTGATACTTCGGATTACTGAGCGCGCTGCCAGCGTGAGCCGTCGGCATATTCAATGCGCATGACAACCACTTGTCCACCAAGACTTTCGCCCTCGTTTTTGTTGAGCGCAGTTACACTAATGGCTTGCGTGGGCGGCTTCCTCGTCATCACGACTAATTCTTTCGTTTTGCCGGGGCCAATCCTTTCTTCACTAGTAAACTCCAGATGTCCTGCTTCGCTCTGACTGCCGAAATTTACAAAGAGATAGTCCCAATCAAGGGACTTGACTGGCTTATCGGCGCCGTTTTTAACTGTCACTTTATAAATGAAGACATAGCGTGACGTAGCATTCCTATGTTTCTGGGCCATATTCGCCTCGTCCGCCCGCGCTTCGCGTTTGATTTTATCGACTTCCGCCGAGTTTCCCCCCTTTTTTGCGTCATCAATGCGCTTCTCATTTCTTACCCGCGCACGGACTTCGTCGAAGTCTTCGATTGGGCCACTGAAGGGATCTCTTTGCCATCCCAGGCGTTCCTTGCTCCAACTAAACTTGAGCACCACAACCGGGGAATCCTGAGAAGTCGCGGAAATTTGGGCGTCTGAAACAATCGCCACGGCTCCAAGCAAGAGTACTAAGGCTGAAACTCTCATAGTCAATTCCTCCTCGGACTTCAAGGAGCTAAGGCCAAACACCTTATCAATACAGCGACGTAAACAAAAAAAGTTCACTTACGTAATACGAAGGAAAAACAGGGCTGAAGAAGAATTTTTCCTCAGCCCCGGGCAATTCACGCACATGCAGGATCTGCATGGACCGCTCACTGCAAACATAAGTGACCCTAAAATACGTATCTGAGGCCAACGATAACGCGTCGATTTCCACCGTTTGTGCCCCATTGATTCAAGAATTGCGTGGAGTTAACACGACCTTCGGGGATACCGAAGTCCCGAGTGTTTGTGGCATCGTAAAAGTCCGCCCGGATTTGAAGCTTTTGATTTTCACCAATGTGGGTATTCTTCAAAATGCCAAAATCGATGTTGTTGATACCGTCTGCGCGCAAAATGTTGCGACCCGCATTACCTACGCGCTCGCCGGGACCCAAGGTCCTAAAAAGGGATCGTCCGCCCGCAGCCACCAGTTGTTCTACAGACATCCCCGAGATGGGAAGCGTTGTGTTCAAGTTGGGGCGAATTGCGCTGCCCACCAAACCGTCAATTCCGCTTAAGGCGCCGGTTGGGTCGGAACCATTTAGCGGCGTAAATGGCGCGCCACTTTGGAGCGAGAAAGAT
>JALYTI010000490.1:2192-2969 GCA_030854375.1 Acidobacteriota bacterium
GCAGATGACCTACCACGCCCGACTGGCTACGGAAGTAAGGCAATTCATATACGAAATTACCCGCGACTCGGTGTGGACGATCATAACTGGATCGCCCGCGATCAGCCCGACGGTTGAAGGAATCTTGCGAGACGGCCACTTCGGCACCCGACGGATTGAAGATCTCTGATGCAGTATCGATAAACGAACTCCAGGTATAGTGGAGCCCAGCACTGAAACCGCGGCTTAACCTCTTCTCGAGACTTGTCTGCATTGAGTGATAAATAGACGAAGCAGCGTTGGCGCGCAGGCGAACGATAGCGCGCGTAGGATCGACTCGAGTTGTTGAAAACGGTAAACGCGGATTGCCGTCAAGCGTTTGAAACAGACTGTTTCCTTTCGAACCTACGTAACCGACGCGCAGAACCACGTCTTGCGAAAACTCACGTTGCACTTCGAAACTGAAAGAATCATAGGAGGGTGAACGGAGACCGCCTTCGACGATGGTACGCGTCAGTGTATTAGGATTCAGCCCGCTTGCGCCCTGGATAGCAGGCAAAACAGTGAAGGCGTTGTTTACGCCAACCCCAGGATTGGTGGTAACAGGGGTTGGACTCTGCGGGACAGTCGCCAAGGTCACTGACGCAACGAACGGAAACGAGCTTGCGATATTTGCTGCGATGTTTGTAAACGTGTAATCGTAAGTGCGGCCGTAACCGCCACGGACTACTAGCTTGTCACCGCCTGTGATAAAGCCCATCAGACCTTCGCTGCTCGTACGAGGGTTCCAATTAAAGC
>JALYTI010000491.1 GCA_030854375.1 Acidobacteriota bacterium
GCTCACACGTCTCCACTCTGGAAAGACGGCGAGATTGATGGCGTGCTTGTCTTTCTTCGCGACATTACGGAGCGCAAGCGCGAGCATGAGCTAATGGCACAATCAGATAAATTGCGTGCTGTTGGAGAATTGGCTGCGGGCGTCGCCCACAACCTAAACAACTCGCTCACGGTAATTCAGGGTCGCGCCCAGCTCCTCCTAAGGAATGCGCCGGATGAATCAACCGCCAAGAGTTTGTCGATTATTACAAACGCGGTGGAGGACGGCTCCAAAACTCTGCGCCGCATACTCGAGTTCGCTCGCCGAAATTCTGCAACTGAATTTGCTCCAGTTGAACTGGGATTCTTGTTGACTTCGAGTATTGATATCGCCCGGCCTAAATGGCAAAGCAAATCGGCCAAAGGCAAAATTGAGGTCAAGGTTGAAGGCAATGGACCTGTCTATGTGATGGGCGAACAGGCTGAGCTGCGCGAAGTAGTGCTCAACCTGATTTTTAATGCCGTCGATGCGATGCCGGAGGGCGGCATAATGGAGATAGGAGCTCGAGCTGAGATTGAGAGCGGCTGTTTTTGGGTGGCTGATAACGGGTGCGGTATGCCGGCCGAAACCGCGTCGCGAATTTTCGAACCTTTCTTTACTACAAAGGGAAAACTCGGTAGTGGTCTCGGTCTTTCAGCCTCACACGGCATAATCAACCGCCACAAAGGCGAGATCGTCGTGGTCAGCGAGCCAGGCGAGGGCACACGCTTTGAAGTTAGGTTACCCATCTGCGATAAGAATGATCGATTCGTGAAAAACCATGAAGGACAGAAGGAAGAAATAAGCGTCATCGAGAGTGTTTAGATAGATTTTTAGTATTATTCTAAGTCGTCCCAAGATCACGCAGTTCAGTCCCCGAAACATACACTTGTGGGCGTGGTGATGTATTAACTGAATGAGCCAACCGGCTGTGTTATGTGCTAAATCGGTCAAAATGCAAAGAGCGCATCCTGGGAACACGCGTTGCACTACAACCTATAACAGGCCATCGAACGGAACTGTTTTCTGAAGCGAAAAGGAGGCTTTTATGGGTTTACCAAATAAGGACGAACTAAAAGGAAAATATGAGCAGGTAAAGGGCACAACCAAAGAAACTGTCGGACGTGTCGTCAATGACCGGGAACTCGAACAAGAGGGTCGGGACGATCAAACTGGCGGCAAGGTTCAGGAAGGTTTCGGCACGGCCCGTCGCAAAGTCGGCGAGGCCATCGAAGATATCGGCGAAGCAGTTCGCAAATAATTTTCACCTCAGCTAACACTAAGGGCTTATGACGTATCACTCGTCGTAAGCCCTTGTTTTTCGTCTCTCTATGAGACTTCAATTTTCAGACAGCATGTTACTCCGTTCGAACATGCTCGGCACCGATAGCCTCGAGCAACTCCTCTAGCTTATCCACTTCTTCGTCTGACTTTGCTTCTACTCCCAACAGAATGCCGCCGCTGCGCAGTCCGGATTCATAAACCTTCGCGCGGTGCTCGGGTATGCCCGCGCCGATGAGCGCGCCGATAACGCCACCTGTAGCGCCGCCGGCGCCGGCGCCTGCCAGGGCCGCCGCGATTGGACCAGCAATCACTAGATTGATACCCGGCAGAATAATCGTGCTACCTACCGCGACGATCGCTGCTAATACTGCTCCAACAACGCCGCCGAGCGCGCCACCAATTCCGGCACCGTCAGCTGCATGAGTCCGCGTTTGTAGCGCAAATTCTTTACTCTGTGTCGCATCAGACATCATGACGCTGATGTCGTCCCGTGTATACCCTCGCTTGATAATTGCATCAACCGCCGCTTCGGCGGCAACCCGATTCTTGAAAAGTCCTGTCACTAGTTTTGGCTTTGCCATTATTCATCCTCCTTCAATTTACAGCTCCGAACATCAAACAAAACATTCAGTATTGGCATAATCGGCAACACTTGTGCCGGTCACTGCGATACGCTTTCTAAAGGATTTATAGCCTTGCGAAGGCCACACGCTAGCCGGTAAGCAAACAGCAGCAACTTTGTCTGTTTCGCTTCGGTACGCGAAGCAGGAGGAACTGGGAAAGAAAACTGACGACGGCGCGTAGCCTAAGGGCCGGTAGTTTAATATGCTAACGAACTATTCTTGCGGACATTCGATGAGTCCCATTTTGTATCCAATTTGAAGATTTCAAATTTCAACCGTTGAGAATTCTCCAGATAAGTTCAGCTCAGACTCTTGGTGGAGGAGAGCGGCACCTTGCCGATCTTGCCAACGGACTTGCCATCCGAGGTCATGAGGTCCACGCGGCTCTTAGGCCGAACTCACCGTTGCTCGGCGAGCTTGAAAAAATACCAAAAGAAAACATAACAACGCTTCCTTTGAGGAATGCCCTCGACGCAAACAGCGCGCGCGATCTTTCGAAACTGGTGCGAAGAAATCAGATCCAGATCGTACATGCCCACATGGCACGCGACTATCCGGCTGCCGCCTACGCTGTTCGGCTAAACCAAAATTCGCAGCTGATCGTTACGCGACATGTTCTTTTTTCCTTAAACCGGTTGCATCGAATCACGCTTTCCGGAGCCGCGCGAATCGTGGCTGTTTCGCACTCCGTAGCCGCCCAACTTCGTGCGGAAGGAACAGTGCCGGCAGAAAAAATCAGCGTCGTTCAAAATGGAATCGATGTTGATAGATTTAGAAAAGCTCAAGAGAAGTTTAGTCGGCAGCAATTTCTTGAGGCGTGGGCGTTGCCGTCAAACAGCCTGCTCATCGGCACCGTAGGCGAGTTGACGCCTCTCAAAGGCCAGGAGGATTTCCTTCGAGCAGCGGCGCGAGTGGTTGAATCCTATCCCAATACTTATTTCTTCATCGCGGGTATTGGGGGCGCGCGAGAAAACAAATATCGGGTGGTTCTCGAGCGTCTGATCGAGAGCCTCAAGCTGACCGAACGCGTGAGACTCGTTGGA
>JALYTI010000492.1 GCA_030854375.1 Acidobacteriota bacterium
CTTCCCCTAATCTAGTTTGAGGAGTAAAAGCCGTGGCTGACCAACCAGGAGCAAGGGCCGTGATCGATAAACCATTTCTTACCGACGTTAAGACTTTGCGCGAGCGCGCCCGCCAACACATTGAAAATGGCGCGGTAACCGAAGGCTACACCCTGAACCGCGAGACGGCAGTCAAAATTTTGAACGAAGCTTTGGCTACTGAAATTGTCTGTGTGCTGCGATACCGGCGACACTATTTCATGGCCTCCGGCATCCACGCAGAGGGCGTTGCCGCCGAGTTTCTCCAGCACTCAAATGAGGAACAGGGCCATGCCGATCAGATTGCTGCCCGCATCGTCCAGCTCAAAGGCGCGCCTGACTTCAATCCTCAGGGTTTGTTGACCAAAAGTCATGCCGAATACGCTGAAGGAGATACGCTTATCGATATGATTAAGGAGGATCTAGTCGCGGAGCGCATTGCAATTGACAGCTACCGCGAAATGATCAAGTACTTCGGTAACGACGATCCAACTTCGCGCCGCATGCTGGAGGGCATTCTGGCAGTGGAAGAAGAACATGCCGAGGACCTGGTCAGTCTCCTTGAAGACATTGGCCACTAGTCGAAACGCCTGCAACCCGTTGTTATTGCTTTTCAGCCGGCGCTTTATGTAGGTTCTTTCCATTAACAGTCACTTTTCAAATCTTAAGCGTGATGTCTTCTATCAGAAGCATCACGCTTGTTAGCATAAAGACCTAATCGATATTGCCCTACGACTCGCCGAACAAACACAACGCCGGCAGGCCCACCATGTGTCGCAGTTGCGGCTCAATCGTGGGTGGAGGGCAGGGACAATGCGCGGTCTGCGGTACCTCAGTCACTAGTTCCGCCTCAGCTGGCAAATCGAGACCGATTCCTGACAGCGAGACCTTGCGATTTGCGCGCGCCATCCTGGACCGCCCTTACAAGTTCACCATCATCCTGCTCGTCTCCAACCTTTTTGTCTTCTTCCTAATGTGGCAAGCAAGCGGAATGAAATTCAGTGTGTTGGGAGTTTTCCCTCCCGAGGTGCTGGTCCCTTTTGGCGCCAAGTTGAATTTCCTGATTCGGACGAAACATGAGTGGTGGCGGTTCGTCACCCCCATGTTTTTGCACGTCAATATTCTGCACCTCATGGTGAACATGTACAGTCTCTGGATTGTTGGTCCGTATGTGGAGAAGTTGTACGGATCCGCGAAGTTTGTAGTGTTCTGGGTGGTCACAGGAATAGCAGCCGTGGGTGCCAGTTACCTTACCGTCCTCGGCCCAGGCACTCGTCTGCCTCCAATGGGCCGCTTTTTATTCAAAGTTGAAGACGCGCCGTCAGCGGGCGCTTCCGGCGCGCTCTTCGGGCTCGTTGGGGTTCTCTTCGTTTTTGGCATTAAGTTTCGCCACGAACTACCAGAGGGTTTTAAGCGCGCGTTTGGCACAGGCTTACTGCCAATGATCATGCTGAATCTGTTCATTGGTTATCTGGGCCGAGGCTTCATCGATAATGCCGCTCATCTTGGGGGCCTCGCTGCAGGCGCAATGTTGGCTCTGGTCGTTGACTATCGCAGACCCGGGGAGAAATCTGGAATCGCCATCACCTGGCGCATACTTCAGATCGCCGCAGTTGTTTTCGTAGTAATCAGCTTTATCAAGACTGCGCAGCATTTCCGGGATCCAATGCCGGCGTTCGTCACTCAGCAAACAGCTTCGTCTACAGATTCCGTCAGCGAGAAGTTTGTTATTTGGGCTAAAGCAATGAATGAGGGGCAGGAAGCTTTTTACCTGGTCAAAGAAGGCGACGTGACCAGCGCCGACAGAGCAATCAAAGAATTGGAAAGGGCGCCATCACTGGATCCTAAAGCTGACGAATTAAGAGAGAGACTAAAAAATTTATTAATCAAAGTAAAAGCCCTTCACGCGGCGGCGGCGAACTCAAACAAACCTTCTGCAGCGAAACAGCTACCAGAGCTAAAACAATTCCAGACCGACTTCGATTCTTGGCGCCAGGAGTACGATACCTGGCTGAAGACTATTGGTAGAAGCTACGGTTTGGTCCAGGTAACAGAGGCGGAGCCCTCCCCGCCGCGGAACTAGTGCAAGGTAGCCTGAAATAAGCTTAGTTTGGGAAGAAGAGAGCCAATCGTCCCGAAGTCTGGAAGGCAGGCCTTAGCTTGAGCGCAAATTCTCAGTTTGCGTTACAAATGAATAGGAGAAAAGAAAGAGATGGTAATCAAGAAGGTGGGTGTCCTCGGTTGCGGATTAATGGGCTCGGGTATTGCTCAAACCGCGGCCGCCGCCGGATTTGAAACTGTCGTTCGCGAGGTTTCGGACGAGCTGCTTCAGAAGGGATTTGCCGGAATTGAAAAGTCGCTTGCCAGGTTTGCCGAAAAAGGAACCATCACAGCCGAGCAGCAAAAAGCTATACGCGATCGCTTATCAGGCACCACTTCCTTTGAAGATCTTGCGGATTGCGACATTGTGATCGAGGCAATCATCGAAAACATCGAGGAGAAGAGAAAAACTTACAGACAGCTTGATGGAATATGTAAACCAGAAACTATTTTCGCATCGAACACTTCCTCAATCTCAATTACTGAGATGATGACCGCGACCTCTGCTGCACGGCAGCAACGCTTCATTGGTCTGCACTTTTTCAATCCGGTGCCGATAATGAAATTGGTGGAAGTCGTAAAAACAATACTGACTGACGGTGCTGTATACGAACAGGCAATTGAGTTTGGTAAACGATTGGGTAAAGTGCCTGTACGCGCCGGAGACAAGACGGGATTCATCGTCAATCGGCTGCTGGTGCCATACATGCTCGATGCTATTCGTGCCCTGGAGGAAGGCGTCGGTTCTATCGTCGACATTGATACTTCGATGAAGCTCGGCTTGGGTTACCCGATGGGGCCGTTTACGTTGGGCGACTTCGTTGGTTTGGATACTACTTATTA
>JALYTI010000493.1 GCA_030854375.1 Acidobacteriota bacterium
TTGGTAGTCAAAACACGCGGGCCGTTTGAAGTGCAGAGAACGTCATCCTCAATGCGCACGCCGATGCCCAGGTACTGCTCCGGAATGTCTTTCGTATCTGGCGCGACATAGATTCCCGGTTCCACCGTCATCACCACACCGGGCTCAAGTGCGCGCGACTGTTTATCGTAGTAATAAACACCCACGTCATGCACATCGATGCCGAGCAGATGTCCGAGACCGTGCATGTAGAATTGTTTATACTTCTCTTCTTTAATGAGGTCGTCTGGCTTTCCCTTCAGCAGTCCGAGCTTAACCATCCCTTCCGTCAACATTTCGATCGAGTGGTTCTTTAATTCCTCGTGCGTAACTCCGGGCCGGACCATCTCAACGCAAGACACCTGCGTTTCAAGCACCAGGTCGTAAATCTCCCGTTGGGCTTTTGTGTAACGGCCGTTGACGGGGAACGTACGCGTTATGTCAGACGCATAACCTTTGTACTCAGCACCCGCATCAACCAACAACAACTCGCCATCTCGTAACTCACCGTCGTTATTTATATAGTGAAGCACCGTAGCGTTTGCGCCCGCGCCAACGATTGAGGTGTACGATGGCCCGGCCGCGCCTTGCCGGCGAAAGATCTGTTCTATCAACGCTTCAACCTCGTATTCCTTCATGCCCGGCCGCACAGCTCTCATTGCTTCAACGTGGGCCTCAGCAGCAATGTCAGCGGCCTTCTGCATCAACTCGATTTCTTCGGCGCTCTTCAATACGCGCATTTCGTGAACAATGGTCGCCGGATCGATGATCGTTCGAGGCGGATGAATTGGTTTTCGATTAAGCGCGCGCATTTGCGCAATCTGGCGAATGATTGTGTTGTCGAGATCCGTATTCACGCCAAGGCGGTAGTAAAGTTTTTCAGCACCATCCAGAATTTCTTCAAGCTTTCGATCAAATTCCGCTACTGGAAATGACTCATGAGCGCCAAACTCAGTCTTCGCCCCTTCGACTCCGGCGCGGCGTCCTACCCAGATTTCCTGCTCCGGGTCACGAGGTCGAACAAAGAGCGTGTACTTTTGTTCGCGGCCTGGCGCAATCACCGCGATGGCCTCAGGTTCTTCGAAGCCGGTCAGGTAATAAAAATCTGAATCCTGGCGAAAGCGATACTGAGTGTCGTTAGAACGCGTGGCTTCGCGCGCCGCGGGAATGATGGCTACTGACTTTTGGTCCATGCGACGCATGAACTCTTGAAGCTGAGATCTGATCATGAAGAGCTGCTCCTCGTGGAAATTGTCGACAATTGGGAGCGCCCATTGTAACCGAGAGGTTTACTCGCAAGGAAACCAACTAATCCTCGCCACAGGTTTCCGTTAGGATACTGTCAATCCTTCCAGATAGGGCGCGGGTTATTCGTAAGCCAGTCTTCGTGGCTTCGCCACCCGATGTGCGGAAGGCCTATGGCCTTCCGAAAATCTACCAATTATCCGGGCTACGCCCGTGCTGAACTGGAAGCGAGGCGGGCATAGCCCAATGAAGTGGATGTTACGGAAGGTCAGAGACCTTCCGCACATCAAACGGCAAAGCCGCAGAGCGATCTCAACGGGAGGTAACTGGTTAGGTAGTCAAGGGACTCTGTTAGATAATCGTCGGGCAGCCCATGAGCATTACGACCATACCTAGACTAGAACAAACTCGGGAGATCATTTCTTACGATCCTGCCACGGGGGATGAGATTGGCCGCGCGCGATTGACTTCAACTGAAGAAGTCAAACAAGCCGTGATAAATGCGCGTCGAGCGCAGCCGAATTGGGCCAGTTTCTCGTTCAAAGAGCGAGGACGCGTAATTTTAGCTGCCCGCAAGCTCATGCTTAGTGAGCGCGCAGAGATTGCCCAATTGATTTCCAGAGAGACCGGTAAACCCGCAACCGAAGCGCTTTCGATGGAGATAGTGCCGACTCTTGACGCGATGCACTATTTTGCGCACGCGTCCGAAAACCTTCTTCGCCCGCAGAAAATTGATATTGGCCAATACGGTCTAATGGGCCGTTCATCCCATGTTCAGTTCAAACCTCTCGGCGTTATCGGAATAATTTCGCCCTGGAATTTTCCCCTGGCGACTCCCGCTGATGAAGTTGTGATGTCCCTGATGGCTGGCAATGCAGTTGTGCTAAAGCCCAGTGAGTTGACACCGTTGATCGCCGTAAAAATTGGAGAGATATTCCGCCGCGCTGGTTTGCCGGCGGGTTTGTTCGAAATCGTGACGGGCGATGCGTCCACCGGCGCAGCGCTTATTGATGCCCGGGTCGACAAAATCATGTTCACCGGCAGTGTAGCGACGGGAAAGCGAGTAGCCGAAGCGGCTGCGAAATACTTAACGCCCGTGGTGCTCGAGTTGGGCGGCAAAGATCCGATGATCGTTCTCGAAGATGCCGACATCCAAAACGCCGCGCGCGGCGCTGTGTGGGGCGCGTTTGCGAACGCAGGACAAGCGTGTGCATCGGTGGAACGTTGCTATGTTCATGAATCGATCGCGCCCGGGTTTATCGAGCGTGTTATTGCTGAGACGCGTGCATTGAAACAGGGATTGGGAACTGGAGATGCTGTTGACGTAGGCGCTATGTCAAATGAACGTCAACTTCAAATTGTTGAAGAGCATGTGAGCGATGCGAGGCAGCGCGGCGCAAAAGTGCTTACCGGCGGACAGCGCGCAGGGAACCTCAAAGGGTTCTTCTACGAGCCGACCGTGCTCACCGATGTCGATCACGACATGTTAATAATGCGTGACGAAACCTTTGGCCCGGTGCTCCCCGTTATGACTTTCAAGACCGACGCTGAAGCCATCGCATTGGCAAATGACAGCATTTATGGTTTGACGGCAAGCGTCTGGACCAAAAATTTCCGAAGAGGACGACGAATTGCGCAACTGATCGAAGCGGGTACTGTGATGGTTAACGAGGTTGTCTATACTCACGGCATCGCGC
>JALYTI010000066.1 GCA_030854375.1 Acidobacteriota bacterium
CAAACCCACCCAGGTCAGCATCAGAGCCTCAACCGCCCAAACAATCGTCACCCAGTGCAGTTCCAGCTGAATCCCAACCGCGATGGTGAGAAACGTCGCCGCTGCACCCGCATAGATGTACCTGAGCAGGCGGTCATCGGAACTCCAGCGCAACGTCGTATAGAAAAGCCCTGTGAAGAAAATCGAGACGAGGAGGGCCTGCGAGGCGGGCGTCGTGTGGTCAAAGCCCGCCTCTGTGAGCATCAGGTAGCTGAGGCCGAAGTAGAACGTGGCGTTTGCGAGGGCGAGCGACACGTCGAACCAGCGCGTGGGCCGACCCGGGAGTACGTTGTGAAAGATCGCGAGCAGCGAGTAGAGCAGGAAGAAGACGCTGAGGAAGACGAGTGTCGTCCACACCTTCTCGGGGCGGAAGAACTTGAACGCCCAGCCCAGCGTAATCGCCACCGTCCCGGCGAAGGAGAGGAAGTCGAGGCTGCGCCAACGCTTGAAGTACGCTACGGCGAGTACGCCGGCGTCGAGCAGCGAAACGTATGCGAACAACCCGACTTCATTGTCCACACCAGTTGAGAGCAGCACCGGCGTCAAAAACCCGCCGACGAGTCCGAGGATAGCTATGGGCAGCGCACTTAGACGTACCGACAACAGCACTGCCATCGTCGTCACTACAGCCATCAGCAAAAAAGCCGGCGTTTGCCCGATGAGATGGTAGAAGTTGTAAGCGGCGTAGTCCGAAAGATACAGGATGAGAAGTCCGCCGCCCGAAAGAACGTAGCCGTAAGACTTTAGGCCGCGCCCGCGCAGGCGGTCTCCTATATAGAGAAACGCAAGGCCCACGATGGCGGAGAGACTCACGCGCCCAACTGGGCCGATCCACTGTTTGTCGAAAGCGAACTTGAGGAAGAAGGCGACGCCAAATGTGACCGCGATGATGCCAATCCAGTTGAACCATCTACCGCCGATGGTCGATTCCAGGTCGCGGCGCTTCTCTTCGCGCACAACTCCCTTGGGCCATGCCTCATTCTCCGCGACCGTGTTGTCCACATGGAAATGTTGGCCGAACGAAGCGGCTGCTTCTTTTGTCGGGTGCGTGCGAAAGATGGAAGGTTCGTCCATCCACGAATGCGTCGGGGGCCTCTGGGTCGGCCGCGGCGGTTGCGCCTCAGGCTGCGCCCACGCTTGCTCCGGAGGCTCGGGTACTTGCGGCGGCGCGACTGGCATGGATTGAGTTGACTCGGGGATCTTTAAGTCTTGCGTTTTGACTTGAGTCGTCGACGGATGTGTCTCGCCGCTTTCGCCCGTTAAAGGTTCGTGGAACGGTTCCCGCTGGAACACGATCCCTAACTGCTGCTCGATGGAGTGCAGGCGCGCGGTGTTCGTTGCCAACACGCGCTCCAGGAGGTCGAGTCGTTCGATGAGTTGTTTGAGGATTTCTGGCGAGGGTAGGTCTTCGGCCATTTGTTTTCCTGATGCTCCCGCTGAAACAGGCCACAGGTGATCGCGCCCGGCGACGCCTCAGATGATAGGGTAGGACGGAAGAAAGCGGAAGAGCCGCTTTCGGCGAAAGGTAAAAGCTTACCAAGCGCAATCAAACAGATTAGCGAGTTGAAACTTGGAGCGGGCGACGGGACTCGAACCCGCAACCCTCAGCTTGGGAAGCTGATGCGCTACCATTGCGCCACACCCGCTCTCGAGAAAGGGTGAAAGAATGAAAGATAGTTAAGGGAAACGTTAGTGTCAATGAAGCACGGTCACGCCGATACTTCGGTACGCGGTTACGCTCGTTAGAAGGCAAAGATTTTCCATTTATCATTTCTAATTTTTCATTTTTCATTTTTCATTGCCGGATTCAATTTGGAAGTGCAACCCGCTCCTAATCAAGTCTGAAAGCGCGCATTAATCAGCTCGGTGTTACGTGCATGTTCAATGCAGAACCGGGAGCAGTAGCGACCGGATCCTACACTCAAGTTGAAGGCTGGCATCCGGTCGCTACCGCTCACGGTTCTGTAATTATTCTGACCGCGCTATTGACGTGTTGAACTCAAACTTGAATCCACCAATGAGAAATGAAAAATGAGAAATGAAAAATCTTTACACCCTCACGCCACCTGCTTGCTATTGCTGCAGGTATTCCTCAACCAGATCATTCCAGCGTGCCTGCGCTTTTAAAATAATCTCTACGACTTCGCGGACAGCGCCGCGGCCGCCTGGTGCTCGCGTAACGTAATGCGCCGCAGCACGAGTCTCCGCCGCCGCATCGGCGACGGCGACCGCAAATTCCGATCGCCGCATAAGCGGAATGTCGGGCAGGTCATCTCCCACGAAGGCAACTTCATCTTCCTCGACTGCCGCTAAACGCAACACTTCTTCGAAGGCTTTTGTTTTCTGCGGGTCGCCCTGCCGTAAAAACTCGACTCCGAGTTCGCGCGCTCTCCGCGTAAGAGCCTCCGAGCTGCGGCCACTGATAATTCCCGATTTCAGTCCTGCGCGATGAAATAGGTGTAAGCCGAGACCGTCCTGGGTATTAAAGCTCTTGTGCTCGTCGCCATTTTCCAGAAGCCACAAACGCCCGTCAGTGAGAACACCGTCGCAGTCCATCAACAACAGTTTGATGTGCGAAGCGCGCCGCTCGATTGATATTGGATCGTCCATTCGTCGAAAGCAGTTAGTGTTTTAGTCGGTTGTGCTTAGCAGTTGTTATGGTACGCCTGTTCCGGTGAGACGATTTTTCATTTGTCATTTCAAATTTCTCATTTGTCATTTCGGAAGCACAAACTCCCGACTAGATGGATGAAAAATCGCAAATGGCAAATGAGAAATTTGAAATGACAAATGGAAAATCTTCTTGCCGTGCCCCCATTCTGATTGGACAACCACCAATAAACGAGGCGACAGACAGGAATGTCTGTCCTACCTCACTTCAAACAGATCAATGCCGAGTAGTTTCCAACTGCTGCCTGCGCGCGTCAGAAAGAACAGCGCTGTGCCTGACTGTTGCTTCCCCAGTTGTTTGGTGTCGAGACTCACATCGGCAGCCACCAGATTCGCATCAAGCTGTTCCGTGCGCAAGACTCTGGTCTGCCACATCTCAGGTTGCGTTCCGACCACTCCGCCGATGAACCGAACCAATTCACCTGAGACAACGCGTGGTTCTAATTCCACTTTCTTGCCACTTGTGATTGCCTGGTCCATTTGCGCAATAAACGCTCGAACCGAGCCGTCGACTTGCAAAGTATTGGTAGCCGTCTCGGCCTTGAGCCGTCCTGCGCGCGCCGCCAGCGACGAAGCATATTCCGCATCGGCACGCACCGCTTCTGTGAAGTACCTGGCAGCCTCAGCCGCTTGACCCTTCTTCAAACTGCTCTCGCCCAGCCCCACATTTGCCCAGGCCAGGGTTGCCGGCGTGGGAAGCGTTGCTTCAAGAGCGGACCGGAAAAGCTTTTCGGCCTCTTCAGTTCTATTTTGATCCAGCAGCGCCCGCGCCAGAATGATGCGGGCTTCCTGCATATAAGGAGTGACTGCGAGAATCTCTCGAGCGATCGATTCTGCTTTCACATAATCCTGCGCGCCAAGTAGCCTCGTCGCTTCGCTCAAAGCGTCCTGCAGATCCCGCGTGCGAGGCACACTGTCATTTGAGTAATCCAACTGCGGATAAAGCTTTTCGGGATCAACTTCTAACCGGATGATCTTTGATGGGGTCTTGAATACGGCCTCGCTGAAATTGCGCGCCGGCACAGTGACGTTAACCGAAAGTCGCTCGCCGCCAGCTGTGGTTGCGCTAACGGTAGTCACTACGTCAGTCGATCCAAGGTTCCTCAAAGCTGAGACCCATTCGTTACCACGCGGTTGGGGAACCCCGATCAGTAGATCAAGGTCCGTCACCTGATCAAACTGCTGATCCATGAGCGTCTTTGTTGATGCACCACCGCGTTCCGCTAAAGCATTACGAAATCCAGCAAGATCGATCCCGATGATCCCAACCCCACTTCCCTTACCCGCCTGCAGCAGAGCTCGAAGCACGCCGATGAAAGCATCATGCCCAAGGCTATGCTCGATGAGGCGCCAAACCATTCCACCTTTATTTGGCACTGAGTTGAAATAAGTCGAATCAAGCTGAGTCACGCGCGAAAGCGGAGCGTCCCTCCTGGCAACCGTGCTGTACGCGAGTCGCTCTCGCAACAGTTCCTCTTGTGCGACCTCGCGGCCAAATTGCTTTTCAAGAAATGAGACTGCCAGGAATCGGGTTACGCCATCGCGCAACAGTCCACCGCCGTCACCCCGTATGGCAGTTTGCGCTCCAAGCCACAACCGAGAAACGGCTTCAGAGATCAGCAGCGCCGTCGTTGAATCCAACTTTGCCCGGCGAAAGGCACCCGGATCAATCAGAATCGTACCGGCGTCATTAAAGCCCGAGCCGCGGCGTACAGAAACCAGCCGTATGGGAACATCAGGGCCTGGACCAAGTTGGCTGGCGTAATAAGCGCGAGCATTCGCAGCAAAAGTTAAGATTGCTTCCGCTTGTTTTTTTTCTTCCGCAGTCGCGCCTCGCGGAAGGAATGCCGCAATGTTCCTGCTTTCGCCTGTGCCTTCAACTTTGTCCCAGTCACCCTGAACAAAAAACGGCTGCGCGTTAAGCGGCTGCTCATAAACAGTTGAACCGGCTCCGCCACTCTTTTCTACACCGGAACTAATCACGTTCGCACTGTTAACAACCAAACGAACAGGGGCTGTGTCCGCGCCACGCGTTGTGAATGGCGTGTTGGGCGTCGGGTACCAGAAAGAAAGCGGGAGAAATTGCGAACCTATCGGTGAGATGGCAGCAAGACCAGTATTGCTTTCGACCGCGTAGACGTAGTTGATGCTTAACGCAAGAGGCGCGCTGGGCGCAATCGAGGTGGGGAGCGTGACCGTCACCCTTTGCAGGTTTCCATAAGATTCCGGAACCGTACGAAAGTTTGCATTGGCACCTCCGACCGTAACCGTCTTGATACTGGCTTTGGTGTTGATGCGAAACGTAAAGGATGAACCCACACCGCGGCCCACATTAGTGGCGGTAAGAATTGCAACCACGTTCAAAGTACGTTCGGCTTGCTGAATGTTTGCCGTAATGTCGAAATTCGTTATTTGCCAGGCCGCCCGTGCTTCTTCCTGAGACAGAGCAGCTGAAGAAAACAGGAGAACGACCAACGAAAGAGTGAGAGAAAGAATTAGCTTCATATCCAGATAAAGGTTAATAGCGTCAATGGGCAATCGAATAATCATCGCACACAGTTCCAGCTCAGACAGGGGCTATTGAGTTTGTCAAAACTCGTCTGAGCGTCAGACCACGCCGAAGGCGTTCGATAATTTAGACCCTGGGCTAAGTTATGTAACGCCTTCGGCGTAAAGAACCCGAGTTTCGACACGGCCTCTATTGCTCCCCGTTTCTAACTAGTTCATGAATGTCGCGCAGCATCACCAGCAATCGTTCCATTCTTTCGAGAGGCAGGGCGTTTGGACCATCTGATGGCGCGCGCTCGGGACATTCGTGCACCTCCATGAAAACTGCGTCCACTCCGCATGCGACTCCTGCGCGTGCGAGGGGTTCGATGTATTCCGATTGCCCGCCGGTTGCATGTCCCAGTCCCCCCGGAAGTTGAAGCGAATGCGTCACATCAAACACGATCGGAACTCCAAACTCGCGCATGATTGGAAACGAACGCATATCCACCACGAGGTTGTTGTAACCAAAACTGACTCCCCGCTCCGTGAGCATCAATTTTTCGCAGCCAACCGCCCTGGCTTTTTCTACGATGTTACGAGCATCCTGAGGCGCAAGAAATTGTCCCTTCTTAACGTTCACAGCCCGGCCAGAACGCGCCGCTGCAAGAACCAGATCCGTCTGTCGTGAAAGAAAGGCGGGAATTTGTAGAACGTCTGCAACTTCAGCCACCGGCGCTACCTGGGAAACTTCGTGAATGTCAGTCAGCACCGGCACGCCGATTTCTTCTTTCACCGCTCGCAACACGTCAAGACCTTCCTCCATTCCCAGACCTCGAAAACTTTTGAGCGATGAGCGGTTGGCTTTATCGAACGATGATTTGTAAATAAAGTCCAGCCCAGCTTTGCGTGCTCGCGATGAGCATTCACCCGCCATCATCAACGCATGTTCTCGTGATTCAATGACGCACGGACCTGCAATGATCGTCAGCCTGCCATCACCGAAAGTCGCATCGCCGACGCGAAAAGCTTTTACGTGGACCTCTGCCATAGGGTTACCGAATCTAAAACGGTTTCTTCAGTATTCGCTTGACCTTGTTCACAAGGGAACCAACCTTTGATTCTTTCTTATTCTTATTAACAGTTGCTGGTTTTTTCTCTTCGGGTTTCGCCGCCGGCAACGGTGTTGGAGCAGGCGTTGGCGCTGGCGATCTCGCCGGCTCAACCGTAGGACTCGGGCTTGCAGCAGCAATAGCTTGCCGGGCCTTCGCCTGGCGACGCAATCGAATAGCAACCGGGGCGCCCATCAAGAGTATCGCGATCACAACCGTGCCAATAACCTTAAGTCGGCTCTTTAACTTGTCGGACGGGTAGAACGGTACGGAGACGCGCGGAAACGAACGGTTACCACCTGATCCCACCGGGTCGGCGCCATTTCCCGTAGCACCGCCTTTGGTGACGACAGTCATTTCGTTAACGTCGGCATTCGCAGCGCGGTTTTCCCGCAACCTGGAGATGTCGATGACCAGACGACCTGAAGGTGATTCTGTTCCGACGCTCCGTAGCGCAGCTAAGTTTGGCGAGCTCGTGATCGCTGCATGTTCCAGTCCCAGTCGCTCAGCCGTCGCAAGTAACTCCTCGCGAAACTCCGCCGCATTTGAGGGACGGTCCTCCGGACGTTTTTCCAATGTATGTAGAACTATTTGCTCCAAAGCCGGCGGGATCGAAGAAACGAAATCACGAGGACTGCGCGGCGCCTCTGACGTATGCTTCATGGCGATGGCCAATGGCGAAGTTCCGCTAAAAGGTACAGCGCCGGTGAGCATCTCATAAAGAATAATGCCGAGACTGTAAACGTCCGCAGCGGGCGTCAGCTCAGCGCCGTTACACTGTTCGGGCGACATGTAACGGGGCGTGCCGATCATTGCGCCAATTTGTGTTAGTGGGTTCGGGTCATCATCGTCCTCGTATGATTCGGCGGCTAGCTTTGCAATTCCGAAATCCAAAACTTTGACGACCGCGGGGACGTCCGCGCGTTGCACAATGAATATGTTGGCTGGTTTCAAATCGCGGTGAATTATTCCGGCTTCGTGGGCTGCCGCTACTGCTGCGGAAATCTGTAGCATCAAAGACACTGCGCGTGCAGCGTCAAGCGGAGCTTCCTTCGCCAGCACGTCCCGAAGATTTCGGCCCTCGAGCAACTCCATCACGAGGTAGACATATCCATCGCGTGATTCACCAAAGTCAGTAACGGTGACCGCGTTCGCGTGTTGCAAACGACCAGCGGCGCGGGCTTCACGGCGAAACCTGGTACGCGCGGCTTCGTCTTCAACAAAACGCTGATTCAAAACCTTTACGGCAACCGGCCGATCGATGAGTAGATGCCGGGCGCGATAGACTGTCCCCATACCGCCGATACCCAAACGGTCTTCGAGAAAATACTTATCGTCGAGTGTGTGGCCCAGGAGTGGATCGGTTGGAGCTGACTCAGCGATGGTAGCGTCAGCCTGCAGAGCCGATTGATCCTCAGGACAAAACTTTACGTCCGGCGAATAGGACTTTCCGCATGTAGGGCAATGAAGCATACGAAGTCTGGCTTCTGGAGAGCGCTGCATTATCGCCTAAACACAACCGCGAGCGATAGCGAGAGGATTCGTGGGTGGTGGGTCAGTTTGGTGTCCGATAAGCTTTAGCTTGTCGTGGCGCCGCGACAAACTAAAGTTTATCGGACACTCAGAACCAAACCGACCCTACCGATCCGTGGCTAACCCATCTTGTTTTTCCGAGCTTTGCCCATTGATGTGCGGTGGCGGCTAATCGGTAGTGGCCTATAGATGCTATTTACCAAATGGTGCTGACAAAGTTTGAGCGTGTGGATATTGACGCCGTGAGTGGTATGAGGTCAGTACCACCGCGCGGTAGCGGGTGGGTCCGTGCCCCAGACTCCCGTCAGATGCAAAGAAGTCGGCATGTGCGCACAGCCTGGCGAGGGGCGATGATGTGCAGGACTTGGTGATTGGGTGTCGGTCACCAACCCACCCGCTACCGCGTGGTGGTACTGACCTCATGCCCCCGTAAAGCTCGCACCTGAATACTAGCTGCGTCTTCTTTGTTTGATTCTATTCGACGCTGACAACGCTCGCGCGTTCAGGAATCAGAAGTTCAGTCTCCCCGTTCTTGTCCATGGAGGTTTCGCTGCGCAGCCGGTTTTCGTAGGCGGCACGGACAAAAGACGCGAA
>JALYTI010000067.1 GCA_030854375.1 Acidobacteriota bacterium
CTGTGGTTCGAGAATCAGACCACTCCCCGTCGGGGTTCTCGCGTATGCTTCGTTCGTAGTAGCGCGCGGCAAATGGAAAGTATTCTTGAAACATTATGGGCGGATCTATTCGTTGAGAATGCTTTTGGTCGGCAAGCAAACTCATCAGCGCGCCCATCGCCTCAATATCTTGCGCGTCCATCCAGCGTTTCACGGTTTCATGGGAGATAGCAGTGCTGTTATCAAATTCGAAGACGATCTCTTTGAGCGGCGAGGTAGCATGATAATTCATTGGCATAGTAGCTGTGCGGACAGTTTTTGATTGGCCGCAACCACAATTTAGTCAAATGGTTCCCCCGTCGCTAATCTGAGCTCCCCTAGCTGCCAAGCTGTTCGTAATCGCATTGCTTTGGTTTCTTCTCCGGTCGCCAGCGGAGGAATTTTGTACCATGACGAAAGCGGCCTCCGGAAAAATGATCGAACTGAACTTCTGCAACCAACTTCGTCGCCAACGGCTCCCACTCACTCGTCTTCTTAGTGCTCCACCGGCTTGGCCCGCCCGGCTTGTTGCCCGTGAATCCAGGTGGCTTGATCATTGGCTCCAGTTTTTTTGTCAGCTCTTTCTTTTGCTCCTCATTGAAGCTGGAGGTGTAACCAACGTGATTCAGTAAACCGCTTTCGTCGTACAAACCAAGTAGCAACGAACCGACCACGTTTCCTTTTGAAGCATATCTGAATCCGCCCACCACACAATCGGCGGTTCGAATCCGCTTCACCTTCTGCATTCCATCCCGCTCGCCCGATCGATAAGGAAGGTCCAAACGCTTGGCCATTACACCGTCGAGTTTCATACCCGGCGTTGCTAACCACTTGCGCGCGATGGCGATGTCTTTCGTTTTCGGTGAGAGCTCAATTGTCTTGTCTTTCGTCAGGTATTTCTTCGCGAAGCTTTCCAGTTTCACCCGGCGTTTGACCAGCGGAAGTTCAGCTAGAGAGTTGCCCGCGTCGTCTACCAAAAGATCGAAGACAATAAAATGCGAGGGAGTTTCCTGGGCCAGTTTCGCGACGCGGCTCGCCGCCGGATGAATGCGTTGAAGTAGATCATCAAATGAGAGCCCGCCTTTGACAGGTATCACCAGTTCGCCATCAATAACAAACTTCGACGCCTTTAGCTTGAGAAGGGCTTCGACAATTTCAGGGAAGTAGCGGCCGAGCGTCTGACCGGACTTCGATTGCAGTTCAACCTTCTCGCCATCTCGAAAAGCGAGGCAGCGAAAGCCGTCCCACTTCGGCTCATATTCCCAATTTTTGCCGGCGGGTATTTCATTCACCAGCTGGGCCTCCATCGGCGGATAAGGTGGCTTAATTGGTAGGGTCATAAGTTATTCAACATGTTCGATGGGACCGTTTCACCGTTCCCCCCACAACGGGGCAGTAGCCCGACCATTAGGGAGGGCGTTGGAACTCGCAGTTATCGACTGAATCTGATTGATCACTCCTAAGGTCGCTAATGGGAGCGGACGCCCTTCCTGATGGTCGGGCTACTGCCCCGATCCCTCGGGAGCGCTTCCAGTAAGAGGTCGCCGCGCAATATTAGAGGTTGACCGACTACCAGTCCCCGGCACGAGCGAGCGAACAAACTCTTCTACGATCTTCACCAGATCAGGGCGAGCAGCATGCTTCTCAATCTGCGCCACGATCGCCGAGCCTACCACAGCGGCATCAGCGTATCTCCAAACTTCGGAAACCTGTTGGGAGTTAGAAATACCAAAACCCACAGCAACAGGTAAATCGCTGAGGGCTCGAACACGCGCCACCAGGTTTTCAGCTTCCTTGCTTAATTCGGTCGTAGCTCCCGTCACGCCTGTTCGCGAAATAGCGTAGATAAAGCCGCTCGCTTTATCGGCGATGATGCGCAGGCGCTCGTCGCTCGATGTGGGCGCTACGAGAAGTATAAGGTCCAGTGAGTTTGCCGCCAGCGCTCGAGAGAATTCTCCCGCTTCTTCCAACGGCAAATCAGTTACCAGCAAACCATCAACGCCCGCGCGCGCAGCCTCAGCGGCAAAACGGTCCACCCCAAATTGAAGCAGTGGGTTGAGATAGCTGAAGATCACCAGCGGAACATCAATCTCGCTGCGCGTCTCCGCTACCAGTTGCAGTATATGGGCGACGCCGATGTGATGGCGCAGAGCACGTTCTGACGCGCGCTGTATCACTGGTCCATCGGCGATCGGATCGCTGAAGGGAACGCCCAGCTCAATCAGGTCGGAACCCGCGCCGCCAAGTGCAATCAGCAACTGTCGTGTAGTTTCGATGTTGGGATCGCCGGCTGTGATGAAGGGGATAAGACCTCCCCTTCCTTCGCTTTTCAGGCGCGCGAAAGTCTCGCCGATTCGGCTCAATGCGATCCACCATCCAGTTTGCCGGCAACCAGGCTGACGTCTTTATCTCCCCGTCCGGAAAGGTTGATGATTATGACCTGGTCTTTCGTCATCTCGCGGGCCAACTTCAACGAATACGATATCGCATGGGCCGATTCCAGCGCCGGAATTATTCCTTCCAGCCGTGAAAGACTTTGAAAAGCTTCCAGCGCTTCATCGTCGGACGCGGATACATACTCAATGCGGCCGGAGTCGTGAAGATAAGCATGTTCAGGACCGATTGACGGATAGTCGAGACCGGCGGAAATGGAATGCGTCAAAGCAATTTGGCCGTTCTCGTCTTGCAGCACATAACTCATTGTTCCGTGCAGCACACCCGGCCTTCCGCCTCCGCTGATATTGAAACGCGCTGCATGTTCTCCAAGTGCACTGCTGCTGCCGCCGGCCTCGACGCCGATCATTCTTACGTCCGCTTGATCGAGGAAGGGATGAAAGAGTCCGATTGAATTTGACCCGCCACCAACGCACGCGACCAGCGCGTCGGGCATTCGCCCTTCCAGCTCCAGGATCTGCGCGCGTGCTTCTCTTCCAATCACACTTTGAAAATCGCGGACCATTAGCGGATAAGGGTGTGGGCCCAAAGCGCTGCCAAGGAGGTAGTGAGTGTTCTCCGGAGAAGTGGTCCAATCACGCAGTGCTTCATTGATTGCATCCTTCAGAGTGCGCGAGCCTGCCTCGACCACTCTGACTTCCGCGCCGAGCAATCTCATCCGGACAAGATTCAACTCCTGGCGTCTCGCATCTTCAGCTCCCATGTATATGACACATTGGAGACCAAACAACGCGCAGACTGTTGCCGTAGCCACACCGTGTTGTCCGGCCCCAGTCTCCGCCACAATGCGCTGCTTGCCCATCCGACGTGCGAGCAAAGCTTGTCCCAGCGCATTGTTGATCTTGTGAGAGCCCGTATGCGATAGATCCTCGCGCTTGAGATAGATGCGAGCGCCTCCACATGATTCAGTCAAACGCGCAGCTGGAAAAAGCGGAGTCGGCCTGCCGGAATAGCTGCACAGCAACGCGATTAACTGATGTTGGAACTCGGCGTCTGTGCGAGCAACATCATAGGCTTGTAGCAACTCATCAAGTGGAGCGATCAGTGTCTCAGGAACGAAGCGTCCGCCGTATGGTCCCCAGTATCCGCGCTCGTCTGGTTGTTCTATCATTTCATCAATGCTCTTTGATGTAGAGGTAAACGGTGCCACCTGCGGTTTGCCTTTGCGAGTTCTTTGCGACTACTTTGCGCGCTTTGCGGTTATCTTGTTTGCTTTACCGCAAAGAACGCGAAGGACCCGCAAAGTAACGCAAAGGAATGCACGTCCCATGCGAAACCAAACAATCTAAAGATTGGACTCTGAACTTCGAGCCTTTTGCGTAGCGTCGATAAAAGCGCGCACACGCGCATGGTCCTTTTGCCCGGGAGTAATTTCCAGCGCGCTGCAAACGTCGACAGCGTAAGGCGCTACGCAAGCGATTGCTTCCGCTACATTGTTTACGTTTAGCCCTCCGGCAAGGAAGAGCTTCGCCACCAGCGGGCGTATCCGCGCGGCGACAGACCAGTCAAAAGTCTTTCCGGCGCCGCCATACGCGCGAGTAGTAAATCCATCCAGCAGGATCGCCCCAGTTTCATAACGAGCGGCTTGCTCCGGTTTGAAACCGCTACTCACACGCAAGGCTTTGATAACAAATATACCTTGCAACTCTCGACAATACGCAGGCGACTCATCGCCATGTAGCTGGACTGCCTGCACGCCCGCGACACTCGCAAAACGCATTACCTCTTCGCTGCGCTCATTCACGAAGACGCCCACCGTCAGAACCGACGCAGGTAATTTGTCAATTATGCGTCGCGCAGCAGATGGCTCGATATAGCGCGGGCTATCGCGATAAAAGTTGAAGCCCAACGCATGCGCGCCTGCTTCGACGCTTGCGAGCGCGTCCTCAAGACTGGTAATGCCACAGATCTTGACGCGAACCATGCGCTTACCTTTCGGCCTCGCTAATAATCGAGCGCAAAGAGTCTTCTTTGTTCTCGGTGCCGATCAGGGACTCGCCTATGAGAAAGCCGCGGTAGCCCGCAGATCGCAAGCGCTTGAGTTGAGAGCCTGCACTCAAACCGCTTTCACTTATTAGCAACGCACCGCCTGGAGCTTCATTGACGAGTTCCAGGGAAGCTTCAATTGAAACCTCGAAGGTATGCAAATTACGGTTGTTCACACCGATTACCATAGCTCCTGACTCGGATGCCCGGTGCATCTCCTCGCGGGTGTGTACCTCCACGAGTGCATCCATTCCTAGTTCAACCTCAGCAAGATTTCGCAGTCGTATTAAAGTCTCATCGTCGAGCAAGGCCACGATTAGAAGCAAGGCATCCGCTCCGGCGGCAGCCGACTCGTAGACCTGGTACTCATCAAAAATAAAATCCTTGCGCAACACCGGAAGAGGGACTGCGCGACGCACAGTGCGCAAGTCTTCCAGTGAGCCATGAAAGTGATCTTCCTCGGTTACCACTGACACCGCCACCGCGCCGCCGCGGTCATAAGCGCGCGCCACTTCATCCACGGTTGCGTTGAGGCCAAGATCACCTTTCGACGGCGAGGCTCGTTTGATCTCGGCAATGACATTTACCTTTTTGTCATTACTGAGCGACTTGCTGAAAGCGCGACGCGTAGCACGCGTCCGGGCTTCGTATGCACTCGCGCGCAAGTTATAAAGTGACACGTATGACTTGGACTTTTCCAGGCGCACGCGCTTGCTTTCAACTACCGACGCGAGGAAGTCCAAACCCATTTTCATTTGTTCGTTGCTTCCACCAATTCCGCAAGCTTAGCAGCCGCCGCGCCATTGTCGATGCTTGCAGCAGCAAGCCCGGCGGCGTCCTGCAGATCCGGGGCGACTCCGGCTATGAATAAACCGGCGGCCGCGTTCGCAATAAGTAAATCGCGTGCTGCATCATGTCGTTGCCCGGAAAAGATCTCACGAATAATGCGAGCACTCGTTTCCGCATCTCCGCCGGCGAGAGTTTCGAGCGATGCACGTCGAAGCCCGAAATCCGCTGGCTTCACTTCAAACGTCCTGACTATCCCATCCCTGGCTTCTGCAACAAGTGTGCTTTCCGCCATAGTGATTTCATCCAGCCCATCGAGCCCGTGCACCACCCAGGCGCATTTCGTTCCTAACGCTGCCAGAGCCAACGCCAGAGGTTCAACCAGAGCAGCGTTGGCGACACCCACGAGTTGGTAGGGTGCACCGGCCGGGTTTGTTAAGGGACCTAACAAGTTGAAGACGGTCCGCACGCCCAGTTCCCGCCTTATTGCGGCCACGCGTGCCGTGGTGCCGTGATAGAGCGGCGCGAACATAAAACAGACGCCGAGCTCGTTGAGACATTTTTCTGAGACGTCAGGTGACGCGGTTACGCAAACTCCCAGAGCTGTCAGCACGTCAGAACTTCCTGAGCGGCTGGTAACTGCGCGATTGCCATGCTTCGCGACGGCTAGACCGGCGCCCGCGATCACGAACGCAGCGGCCGTTGAGACATTAAAGGTTTTTGTATTACTCGAGCCGGTCCCGGCGGTATCCAAAAAGCGTTCATGTGATGTTGGTAGCCGGAGGGCGCGATGGCGCATCTGACTCGCGATACCCACCAGCTCTTCGACTGTTTCGCCTTTCATGGCCAGCGCCACTAGTGCCGCAGCGACTTGCGCGTCAGTCCCGGCACCGTCCAGCAAACTCTCTAAAAACTGCGAAGCATCGCTGCGTGACAGACTTTCGCCGCGCACTAATCTCGCCAGGAACGCGCTCAGTTTCGAATCCTGCGACAAATGTTTGTCGTCACCAGCTGATGACATAGGCGATATCAATTTCGTAAGCTCAGGCGCTTTAGTCATATCGCGAGAAAGTTTGCGAGCAGTGTCCGTCCTTGCGGCGTCAGGATGGATTCGGGATGAAACTGTACACCCTCAATCTTCTGCTCGCGATGGCGGAGTCCCATAATGACACCATCGCTGGTTTCAGCAGAGATTTCGAGGCAGGACGGCAAGCTTTCGCGTTCCACGACCAGCGAATGATAACGACCGGCTTTAAAAGGAGAGCCGAGGCCGCGAAAGATCGATTTGCCATCATGAACAATCTCAGAACCCTTGCCGTGCACTACAGTTGAAGCTCGAACCACCCGCCCGCCAAATACCTCCCCAATAGCCTGATGGCCCAGGCAGACACCGAGAATGGGAACGCGGCCGCGGAAATGCGCTATCAGTTTTAGAGAGATCCCTGCATCCGTAGGGCGCCCAGGCCCAGGCGATATCAGAATGCGGCTCGGGAGATTCGCCTCAACGTCCGCGACTGATATCTCGTCATTACGGCGCACTAGTATCTCCTCGCCCAGTTCGCCCAAATACTGGACCAGGTTGTAAGTAAACGAATCGTAGTTGTCGATGATCAGAATCATTTTCTTTTAGCCGCGGATTCACGGATAAGCGCGGATCAGATCAGGAATAGGATTACAAAGTATGAACACCTTTTCAGATTCGCGTTATCCGCGATAATCCGCGCCCACTTCGTTCGTTTCCGCCATCTCAATAGCGCGCAAAAGCGCCTGCGCTTTGTGGACTGTCTCATCATACTCGCGCTCGGGTACTGAATCGGCAACAATGCCGGCGCCAGCCTGCACCGAAGCTTCCCCATTCGTCATTACTATTGTGCGGATGGCGATACAGGAATCCAGATTGTCGGCATAGTCCGCATAAAGCACGGCTCCAGAGTAAACACCCCGCTCGTCGGGTTCCAGTTCCCGGATGATCTCCATCGCTTTAACTTTGGGCGCTCCGGTCACTGTTCCAGCCGGAAAGCACGCGGCGAGCGCATCAAAACGATCGCATCCTAAGCGCAGACGAGCGCTCAAACTTGAAACGAGGTGCTGCACTTTCGAGTAGCGCTCAACAGACATCAGATCTTCGACTTTAACTGACCCGAATTGCGCCACTCGCCCCAGATCGTTCCTTCCCAAATCGACTAGCATCATGTGCTCGGCGACCTCCTTCTCATCACCACGCATCTCTTCGGTAAGCTTACCGTCTTCTTCTTCAGTGGTTCCGCGTCTGCGCGTGCCGGCAATGGGCCGATAATCGACGTGCTCACCGCGACAACGCACAAGCATTTCCGGAGAGGCGCCTATGATGCTGCTTTCGCCAAGCTTTAGAAAATACATGTACGGTGATGGATTACTTCGGCGGAGGGCCCGGTAGATTGAAATAGGCTCTGCTGCAACCTCAGTTGTAAATCGCTGCGACAAAACAACCTGGTAGCAGTCGCCCGCCAGTATGCGTTCCTTAACGGATCCCACGGCCTGCTGAAAATCTTCCCTCGACCAGTTCGAGCGAACCGATTCTTTCTCAGGATGCCGGGGTAGTAACTCTTGCGCCGGCACTGAAGAGGTTTGGGTTAAGACTGCAAGCAGTTTCTCGAGACGCTCAGTCTCGCGCACCGCATTGTCATAGAGTTCTCGAAGAAGGTTTTGGTTTGATCCTGCCTCTTCTGTAAATACTACCGAAACGATTTGTATGTGTCGTTGCACACGATCGAATACAACCAGACTGCGGTAGAACATGAGTAAGGCATCGTCAGCATCGGGGCCATCGTTCGGTCGCGACACACTCGCGTCGTGTCTGCGCAGTGCAGGCTCGAACCAGTTGGCGGCTCTATAACCCAGGTAGCCGACGGCGCCTCCTGCGAATGGAACAAGGTCGTTGCGGCTCGCCAGTTGGTGTTCACGAAAATGACGCTGGAGAAATTCAGTCGCACATTCTGAACGCGTCTCGAGTACGCCGCTTCGGTTTATTAACGTCTCATCGCCCCGGCCGCTGACAATCATGTATGGATCTGCGCCGATGAAGGAATATTTCGCGACTCCTTCGCTTCCCTCCACCGATTCCAGAAGAAATGCGTAATCCGACTGTCCCGCAACAGTCATGAAAGCTTCCACCGGACTCCACGAT
>JALYTI010000068.1 GCA_030854375.1 Acidobacteriota bacterium
GGGTGGACTAATGAACCTCCGCGGCGCTTAAGGTCTTTCGACGCGTGGCGTCGGTATGAATTTAGCCCGGCCTTTGAAGGCCGGGGAAGGTCAACGGGGTGTTCGCGTCGCCTAGCGACGCCTGAGACCGGATTCAATCGTCGCTACGCGACGAGTACGCCAATGAACCTGATCCCGGCGTTGAAACGCCGGTCTAAATTCATACCTGCGCTACGCGCCGAAGACACTCTTTCCCGGCGTTGAAATGCCGGGCTAAATTCAATCGACACTACGCGTCGAAACAACTTGATTGCGCCCCGGCTCATAATAGTTGTGCCATCTCCAGATAACGGCAGAATGCATTAGCGAGCTCAATTTGTCGCGGTGTCTTGCACTGCACCTGGAACAACGCCGGGCTCGCAACAAGAATGGTCAAACATTGTGCACGGGAGGTGGCCACATTAAGGCGGTTCAAACTGTAGAGAAACTCCATGCCTCGTGGAGCGTCTTCGGGCGTTGATGTTGCCATGGAATAGAAGACAACAGGCGCTTGCTGTCCCTGGAACTTATCCACGGTCCCAATGCGCGCGTCCGGAAGCCGTTCTTTTAGTGCCGAAACCTGAGCATTGTACGGAGCAACGATCAGAATGTTTCTGAGTTGTAGCGGCAGCGTTTCCCCTTTTTTATTTGTCCACGTCGCTCCGCCAAGCAATAGTTTCTCGACAATCTCAGCGATACGTTCGACTTCCTCGGGAGAGTCGCTCTGGTTCCCGACGTGAGTAACCGATTCAAATCGCAAACCTGTGCCATCGACGGGTGCCGCAGCATTGAGACGTTGGCTGTTATTCTCAGGACGAGATACGAGACGACCGTCGTAGAATAGCTCCGAAGTGAAGGCGCTGATGTCAGGATGAAGCCGCCATGTCTGACTCAGAAACAATCCCTGATCCGCTCCAATTGTTGTTCGACCGTTAAGTAAGTGGGCCAGCGCTGACACCTCAGCGCCCGGAGGATGTACACCTTTCTGCGGTTGATCGAGTTGCTGGGGATCGCCAAGCAGCACCACGCTCTTTGCCGCCGGCGACACCGCGAGCACGTTCGCGAGAGACATTTGGCCGGCTTCATCCACAAACAGCACGTCAACAGATCCAGCCACCTCTTGACGCGACCAGAGCCATGCGGTCCCGGCCGCGACTTTTGCTTCACCGGTTAACAACTTGTCGAGCACGTCTTCATTGCTATCGACCTGTTTCACTATTTCCTCGTCGCAACCGTCACATTCGTTTGCTTTCTGCACTGCCTTCAAGGGCAGATCTAATTCTTTCGCCGCTCTGCAGACCTCGCGAAGGAGATTGCTGATGACCTTGTGACTCATTGCCGTAATGCCGACGCGTCGCCCAGCCCTTACCAATTGAACGATCATCTGCGCGCCTGTGTAAGTCTTTCCCGAACCGGGCGGCCCCTGAATGGGAAGCATCGATGAGTCGAGAGAGAGCGCGAGTCGCTTCGCTGATTCTATTGGCGACTCGTCGATGAGTTGTCGGAGTGTGCCTTCGAGCAATTGAGGATTCCGTCTGAGCAATGCATTCCGTGCAGCTTGGAATTCTCCTGATCCGTCAATCCCATGATTCGCAACCCAGATGCCAAGTCGCAGCAGGCTGTCAATCATGGGCGTGCTGTCCACCACATTAGATGGAATCAGAGCCTCTGGATGTGGGACTTGCGAGTTAACACCGCGCTTTAGATCAATTGTGCGATTGAGCTCATCAATAGCAACTAACTCGCCGGCGCTCTTTTTTGTTTTGGGATCGTGCACCTTATGAGCACGGTCAATCGTGTGGTCCTGCGCGGGAAATTGGTAACGGTGAACTATCGATTTCTTCGGTCGCTCGACTTCGCCGATATACACCAACCCACCGAGCGCATTCTTATCTTCCAGCAATTCGTCATCAGAAAGATCACAAAGCCGGAAATACTCCCACCATGCCGATTTGTCTTCGCGTCGATGCCATTCGAGCATCTGCGACAGCAACCAGCGAGCCCGCTGTTCATCGGTCCATTCGTTCTCATCCTCAGAAAGATCGGCAACGAGGCGTTCCTTAATAACTGCCGCCTCGCTAATTCGCTCGGCGAGACCTTCAGCCGGCGCGCCTGACTTGAGCTCGGGTCGTGGTATCGCAGTGCCGCTCTTTGTCTCCAGCTCAAGCCTTAAAGTCTCCAGCCATGAACGCAGTCGCCACGCGGAAAGGCAGTCATCGCGGTTGTACTCTTCAATTGTCCGAAGTATCTCCTGTGAATCCTCCAGGCTGTCACCCAGGGCAAGCACGGTTTCGAACGCCTGCAACGATGATGTCGCATCGCGCAACGGCACGGTTCTTTTGAACCCGTAGAACGGCTCCATTTTCTTAATCGAGTAACTCTCGACAGAGGCACGCAACCCCTGACGCACTACGCGAAAGAGATCGACAAAGACCTCAGCCCGCAACAGTTCATCCACATCGTCTGTGCAGATTCCATGGCGCCCAGCCAAATGCTTAATGGCTGTTGGCTCGTAAGGCGCGTAGTGATAAATGTGCATGTCCGGATACTGCCGCCGGCGGACTTTGAGTTTGTCAATAAATGTCTGAAAAGCACGTTTCTCTGCCGGGCGATCGAACGACCAGATACTCTCGTAAACGGGTGTTTCGTCCGCGGAGAACGTGACCGTACCGACGAGATACTCTAGCCCTTGTTCAAAGGCGAACGGATCGCCTTCGAAGTCGAGGAACACATCCCCCGGCGACGGCAAAGGTAGCGCAGCCAATCCTCGCCCAGTCTCCACGGGTTCCAAAAGTTCATGAACCGGCCGTTTCTCGTTTCGCCCCCGCAATTGCACACGCGCCTGTTCGCGAATTCGCAACAGTGGCGCGTCTGCGATCCTTTCGATCCTAGGACTGACCGGCAGATGCAGGATGCCAAGTTGAGCGAGCTTCGTTACCTCACGCTCAACCAGGGCTTTTCGCTGGTTACTTGTTATTCCTGCAACCAGGGAAAGATGGTCGTCTGAGTGACGACGTTCATCACAGTTAGGAAACCAGTCGCAAACAGCGCAATGTTCGACCGGTTCAGGATAGGTAACGGGCTTGGCTGTCAGGGCCGCTTGGAATTCGCGTCTTACCTTGCGGAAGTACGCGAGGTAACGTTGCACGCGAAACTCTTCCGGTTTCGCTCCTCCGCCGAGCACGACATGCATTCGCTCCGGCTCCAGACCCTGGATCCTCGCCACCAGGTCGGAATAAAAGCAGAGTTGAATTATCGCGCGTGCTTTCGTCGACTTCGCCAGTTTGGTCTCAACCACCTCATACGACCACGGTCCAAGCTTGCTGGGTGTCTCTACTCGAAGAAGGAAATCCGCTCGCCCAGCCCACGGCCTATCCATAAACGTCGCCTGATAGATCGCATCCGCTCCCTGGGTCATTGCCTCTATGGTTGCGGCGGCAGCCTCCGACCACGGGAGATCAGTCGGTATCTCAACCACTTTAAGACTTTGGACCTCAATCAACTGTCTCAAATACTTCTGCTCATGCTCAAGACCAAGCCTCCTAAGCAACTCAGCACCGGGATCGGCATAATGCTTTTTGCTGACCTTCCCCGCCGCCTCCTCTTGCTCAAGCGTCGCGATGTGCTGACAAGCCAGGAAATTTGCGATGTTAGTCGCGAAGAACATCTCGGTTCGGGTCTCAAGGTGATCCCGTAAAGTTTGGGTCACCATCGTTTGCGTAGTGCGCAATGGCAAAGAGTGCAGACACCTCAAGCATAACCGATCACACATGTGTGATCATCTCAACGCAACCTGTGTAGTGATGTAATCTGCGGATTCTTTTAAACGTGCGGGACCGCCTCAACTACAAGCCCACTCACCCTTGGGATTACCAATTCAACCGCAGCAGGTTGCGGGTAAGGAAGGGTGGCTTGCCCAGCTCAAGATCCAGTGCCACTCAAACCCGAAAAACCACTCGTTTCTGATGCGAACTCAGCCAAATGCAGTGTTGCGCAAACTCAAGTTGATAACGCTACGCTTGAGCGGGGGCGCGCTTCGCTTTGCCCACCTTCCTAACTTGCGAATTCTCTCAGCTTGAACACTGGTTCAATCCTGAGTGCCGTTCGATCCCGTGCCACTGGCCCATTCTCGCGGGGTGCTGCTTGCCATTTAGGAATTTGGAGTTGTTGCCGGGCGGCTTTCGGAAGGGATGATGCGCAGCGTCAGCTTATCGGTGCGGCGAATAATAGTGATCGGAACGGAACGGTTAATACGCTCATCTGTTAAGAGCTTATGCAGATCATCAATCCCCGCCACCGTCCGCCCGTCAAACTCGATGACCAAATCACCTTCTTGCAAGCCCGCCCTCCTGGCAGGGCTATCGTGCTCGAACGAGACGATTAAGACCGCGCTTTCGGCGGAGAGGTTGTAGTAACGGACGAAGCGACGAGGTAGGGGCACGTTTTGTCCTGCGACTCCGATGAAACTTCTGACGACGCGACCGTCGCGGATTAAACGCGCGGCAACGAACTTCGCGGTATCAATCGAAGTGGCAAAGCACAAGCCCTGGGCCGGAAGGATCATTGCGGTGTTTACGCCGATTACTTCACCACGAGAGGTAACAAGTGGACCGCCGGAATTTCCGGGATTGAGTGCGGCGTCGGTTTGAATCACATCGTCCATCAGGCGCCCGGATCGGGAACGCAGGCTGCGTCCCAAAGCGCTCACGACGCCTGCGGTCACGGTGCATTGGAAGCCGAAAGGGTTTCCTATAGCCACCACCAGTTGCCCAACCTTGATCTTCTGCGACGCGCCCAGTGGCGCCGGCAAAAGGTCGGGCGCGGTTATGCGAATCACCGCGAGATCGGTGTCGCGGTCGTCGCCGACGAGCGCGGCTTCATACCTGCGACCGTCGTTGAGTGTGACTTCAATGTTGGCCGCCTTATGGATGACATGACTATTTGTCAGGATGAAGCCGTCAGGAGTAAAGATGAAACCCGAACCGCTTCCGCCTGTTTCCCTCGAACGGCGACGCGCGTTGGTCGCCCGCTGTCGCACTTCGATGTTGACGACTGAAGGACTGACGCGCTCTGCCGCGCTCGTTACCGCGAGGGAGTATGCGTCGAGTAGTGGTTCGTCGTCGTCGTCGAAGTGATTGGTTGTCGATGATGTCTCTTGCGTTGATTGCGCTTGAGAGGCGAGTGTGATTGTTGTTTGTATGTTTGATAATTGCATATGTTATCGCCTCATAATAAATAACTCAGACGTCAGAGTAGTTACATCATGATCAGGCCTTGTCTAATGCCCTGCATGACTGCTTCGGTTCGTGTCGAAACACCCAGCTTGGAGAAAATTGAGGAGACGTGAAATTTCACGGTATGTTCCGAAATTTTCATACGCCACGCGATTTCTTTGTTCGAGAGCCCTTCTGCGAGCATGTCCAACACTTCCCGTTCTCGCGGCGTAAGCGCGTCAAGTAATGGAAGCGGCTCAATTGACCGCGACCGCTCGTACGATTGTGTGTCCGAACGATCCGACTGATCGGACGGATTGGGCAAAGCCTCATCCGTGGAAGTCGATGACGAGAGAACTGCAGCGAACGTGCCCGGATCGAGGGCAATAAGTCCGGTTGAAACTGCTAAGAGGGCGGCGATGATCTCGACGCTCGAGGAAAGGTGTGGCAGCGTCGCGCGAATGAGCCCGACGAGCAGCGCTTCCCTCACCCACGCTGAGTCCTCGGCTCCGATAACGATCAATGCGGGAACGTCGCGGTCACCACCGCCCCGGCTCGGCTGCCCAGGTGATCGCAAACTAATAGTTTGCGTTACGTCAAAGGACGGCGGCGGTTCATCCATGCCTTCAATGAACGCGCGCAGCGCCGCATGCATTTCTTGCTCCTGACTCTCCGCGTCGAGAATTACTACGTCCGGCGATACGCCGTCTGCTACTCGCGCCGCGAGTTCTGACAAATCAACCGCACTACCAGCGATTGTGAAGCCTGCCTCTCCCGCCACGAGTGATTCGAGTCCCGCGCGTACGACGTCTGAAGCAGCGATGATGAATACACTCGTTACTTCTCTTTCGCCGACTCTTGTTTGCACAATCTTGATCTTAACGAACGCGCGAGCGGGGGTAAACCACCCTTCCCAACCTGAGAGACTCGCAAACTCGAATGCCTTTGGCGTTGATTGACGGCTTCCGACTGGTGTAGTGCAACAGTCCAACGCCCCTACCGGCTTCTTATTGGTCGTTCGCCCAAAGTGATTTTCGCTTCTGTGACTTCGCCGCCCCGCAAAATTTTTGCCTTGACGATGGCTCCGATTTCTTTACCGCCGAGTATTGATTGCACGTCGTCCGTATTCGTCGTTGGAGCGTCATCGAGCGCAAGCAGGATGTCTCCAATTGTGATGCCCGCTTTGTCTGCTGGAGCATTTGCTTCCACAGACAGCATCATCAAACCAGTCGCGACGGGCAAGTTGAATTTTCCCCGCAGCTTGTCAGGCAATGCCACCGGATGCATTCCAACTCCCAGGTAAGGACGGGCGATATGACCGTGCTTGAGCAACTGGTCAACGACGCGGTTAACTGTCGAAGCTGGAATAGTTAGACCTGCGCCGCGCGCGAGTCCGGTAGTGTTGATGCCCACTACCTGCCCTTCAGTATTGACCAGAGCACCGCCGGAAAAGCCGATGAATATCGAGATGTCCGGCCTGATCAAGCGATCTATTTCGCCACCGCGCCATGTGCGCCACTTCTCCCCCAGGACGCCGACGATACCCAGCCCCGCACTCACGCTGCGGTCCGGATCGATGCGGCCGACTGCGAGAACAAGATTGCCGACCTTTAGCGCTGACGCGTCTGCAAACGGTGCAGGAGTGTTTCCTCCTTTACTATCTTCGACGCGCAGCACCGCGAGATCGGTTCCGGGATCGCGCCCAACGAGCGTCGCTTTTGTCTGTCGCCCGTCGTGCGAAGCGACTGTGATCTCTTCATCGCGCCTGATTGTGTGGTTTGTTGAGACAACAACACCCGGACGCCAGGTGACGCCACTTGTCCGCACGCGCGGGCGGGCGTCCACGGCGACGATTGAGTTACTGACACGCTCGACCGCTTCCGCAAGTTGTTGAGAGAGAGCGTCGAGCGCGTTATCAGTTCTTTCCATGAATTATCCCCCGTTTCGGTGTCGAATATTGTGAAGGAAGATTGCCACGGCGAGGATGGATTGCACATCAGTCGAATGGGTAGGTGATGAGCCGGATGATCGGGTAGTGGCGCTCGCAAGGCGAGGCGCAGCCTCGGCAAAGAATCAGGTGTGGCGGACGGAAAGGCATAGCCATTCCGCACATCAGATGGCGAAGCCAAAGAGTTCGCGACTTGCGGTGCTCATTGCGGGCGCCAGAGGTTTTTTCAGGTTTGTGGCTGCGACACATGGCGGGCGAGGGCGCCCCGCAGTCCCAGGGAAGAAATTGTTAAGAGATTCAAGGCTGAGATTGCTACGCCAGTCGCTGCACCTGGTTCATATGCCCGGTTTATATAGTTGGTCGCTTTGGACATCGAAGATTCGATTTAGACGCGCGCGGTAGTTTTCAAATGCGACCTGCGCTCCCAACTCCAGTAACTGTTTTTCAGAAAACTGATTTCGCAAGCGTGCGTAGAGATCTTCGGAAATGTTCGATGGTGTGTCTGCCATCGCGTCTGCCAGTTCAATTACCAGACGCTCGACAGCGGTGAAGACTGACAGGTCATCTCCGGAATTCGATACTGCCAGGTCATCTCCGGAGTTCAATAAGGCAAGGTTGCCCCTCGTTTCCGCGAGGAGCTTTTTATCTCTTAACCCCGCTTTCCTGACCGCGAGAAGTTTTTGATCGGTTAAGCCAGCTTTTCTGCCGACGGCAGAATTGATGTCTACTCAAAACGGACAACCTACGCGGGCTGCGGTGCGAACCTTAGCCAGTTGGATATAGCGGAGCGATACTCGCCGCTTTCTGCCAATGCCGGCCTCCATCGCAATGCTGCCCCATACGAGGCCGGGCACGCGCATCTGCAGTTTCACCGGCGTGAGTTCCTTGCCGAACATCCTGCGCATCACGCGGTAAAACCAACGTAAATGCCAGGGCGCCTGCTTTTTCTCTAAACCAGAAATGCGCGACATACTGTTTCAGAGGTCAGAGGTCAGAAATCAGAGGTCAAACGCTCGAAGCTGACTTCGTGGTCTGTGGCCACTGATCTGTGATCTCGGCCTTTGGCCTTTGGCCTTTGGCCTCCGGCCTCTGGCCTCTGACGCGCCGTTAACCTGCCTGGCCAGTTGCCGCGTGGCCGGCGGCAGCCATGCGCTTGTCCATTTCCTCGGGCGTTACATCTTCTTTGTGCGTTGCCACAGTCCAGACGTGACCGAAAGG
>JALYTI010000494.1 GCA_030854375.1 Acidobacteriota bacterium
CTTCCAACGTACCAGCTCCGCTTCGGAAAACGCCGAGGTATTCAGTCCGCCCGTTTCACTTTCTGTCCACCGATCAACCTTTCCCGAACGTGTGTCCAGCGAATAGACGTCCGCGGGTGAACGCGCGGAGTTCATGACGAACCCGAGGTCACGAGAGTTTTTATGCCATTCCACGCCTCCAATTAAGCCCACAGGCAAGTTAGGGACGGCTCGTTCCTTACGGCTTTTCGTATCGAGCAGATGGAGGCGGCCGATACCGTCTTCATTTGTCACAAACGCAATGCTGCGCCCGTCATTTGAGAGTGCTATTTCGTCAACGTCCCACTTGATGTGATCAGTTAGATAGGTGTACTGCTTGGTCGCCAAGTCAATGTAAGCGAGCCGTTGAAACTCAGAGTCTTTATCGGTCGTGACGTAGAGTCCTTTACCGTCTTTGCTGAACGCCCCACTGCCATACGCAATCTTCGTGTCGCCTTCCTTGGGCGTGAACAAAGTCTTCTGGCCGGTCGCCACGTCAACAATCCACAGGTAACTTTCATTCGCTGAAATAAACTGGAAAAGCAGAAGCTTCTTGTCGTCAGGCGACCAATCAGCAGTACCCCAACCACCACCATCGAGCTGAAGCAGCAAACGATCTGTCTTAGGATCGACCGGGTTAATAATGTATTGGTCCGCGTCTGTGCCATTGCGCCTGGTGGAGCTGTAGATCAAGCGATCGCCTGCGTTTGACCAGGTCCCGCCAGTGTTTCGGGATTTCCCGTCAGTTAGACGTGCCACTGAGCCATCTTTCATGTCGTAGCGATACAACTGAAAAAATTCATTTCCGCCCACGTCCCGGCTAAAAACAAAATAATCGCCCGTAGTTGGCTGATAAGAAGCTCCGACGGCACGTTCGGGGTAAAAAGTTATCTGCTTGCGATCGCCACCGGGAAATTTGACGAGGTGCACCTGATTACTATCCCCAAATCGGGTGCTGATAAGCATTTCGCGTCGCGTAGGATGCCAGCTCGAAAGGCCTGCACCGCGGAATTCGGTATACCGCCTGATGTCCTCAACCATCGATGAAGGGATCGGTGTGATGCCTTCAGCGACCAGGTTGTCAGTGGGAACGATCACTCCGTTCTGGCCCAACGCCACCGCGGCCAAGAGAGCGAGGAGGACTAAGAAGACTACAAACGCCTGCGCAAGTCTTTTCATGGGGACGAACTCCTTTGAGAAAAGCCAAAAACTTTTGGGGATTGCGTAATATAGCTCAAAATCGCTGTCGAATGTTAGAGTAAATGTAAATGGGTACCGCGTTCAGTTTGGTTTTTCATTAACACCGTGGCTTCAGCCCGGTGTATAGCATCCTTCATGATCTAATCAACCGTTTCAACGGTTTGCCTCGGCAACTTAACTGGGAACCGTTGAAACGGTTCACCATTGCTAAGCGCTGCTTAACACCGGGCTGAAGCCGCGGTGTTAATGAGAAGCTACGCAAAAAAAGGACGTAACAACGCCAAAACTTAGAACATTCCCGGCACTTCCTGCTGGTCTCAATCAGCTCCAGCGATGACGGCAAATCCAAAATTAACTGCTGAACACCGTGTTCGATTGCTGCGGGTTCTGGGCGTCGGCTTTGGACTCGCGGTAATCATCGGCAACACCATTGGTGGGGGAATTTTTAGCACGCCCGGCTCTATCGCTAAGCAATTGCCTCATCCAGGGCTGTTTGTCGCGGTGTGGGTTGCCGGTGGAATCTACGCCTTGCTTGGAGCGATTTCTTTAGCGGAGCTCGGGGCGATGATTCCCCGATCCGGTGGCCAATATGTGTTTGCACGCCATGCTCTGGGGGAATATGCCGGGTTCATCGTGGGTTGGAGCGACTGGATATCCACCTGCGGCTCTGCTGCTGCGGTTTCACTTCTGATTGGGAAATTCGCCGGACCATTGATTCCGGCGCTGAACCAAAGCGCGGTGCTTGTGGCCGCAGCAGTGGCGATCTTTTTCGCGGTTTTGCAATGGCGCGGAATCATCTGGGGTAGCACTGCACAGAATATTACGAGCTTCCTCAAGACCCTTGCTTTCTTTGCACTCATTGCTGCTGCATTCCTCCTGGGCGGACGCGGTTCTTTACCCACCGCCGCTTCTCCGGTTGCACCTGCGGGACTTGCCTTGTTCGCTGCTCTGGTCTTGTCGCTCCAATCCGTCATCTACACTTATGACGGTTGGAATGGCGCCGTTTATTTCTCTGAAGAGATTACCAATCCAGGCCGCGACGTTCCGCGATCTATGTTTGGTGGAGTTCTCCTGGTAATTGTTATTTATCTGCTGGTCAATCTCGCGTTGCTTTATGTTTTGGGGATTTCGAGAATTTCTGGCCAGGATTACGCCGCGGGTGCGGCAGCGCAGGCAATTTTCGGGCGTCATGGCGATACGATCTTTCGAACTTTGGCTGTTCTTTCGATGCTCAGCGCCATCAACGCATACCATCTGATGGCCACGCGCGTGCTGTTTGCCCTAAGCCGTGATGGACTCTTTGCGACGAAGGCCGCGACGGTTAACGAAGGTGGCACTCCCACGGTCGCATTGTTCACAAGCGCGGCCGTAGCTCTACTCTTTATTATTTTCGGGCAAACCTTCGAGAAGGTCATCACGGTACTCGCGTTCTTTTTTGTGGCGAATTACACATTGTCGTTCGTGTCCGTATTCGTCCTGCGGTTTCGCGAGCCGAAAAGAGAACGGCCATACCGGGCCTGGGGTTATCCCTGGACCACTGGGCTGGCGCTGCTCGGATCAGTTCTATTCCTGGCGGGAGCAATCGCAAGCGACACACGAAACAGCATCTACGCCATGTTGCTACTGGCTGTCAGCTATCCGTTGTTTCGTTTAATGAAGTTGCTTCGGAGATGAACAAGCGTGAAACTCAGAAACGCGTCAGAAAGAGGCCACTCTTTTGGAGTGCTGCGA
>JALYTI010000495.1 GCA_030854375.1 Acidobacteriota bacterium
ATAAAGTGCTAATCGGGTGTCGAGTGTTTGGCCGGTCGCTACCGCTCGCGGTTCTGATTTAGTTACTAGTCGGGTGTTGAATGTTCGGCCGGTACAATTAGAGTGTTACCTGAGACTAAAATGAACCCAACCAAATCAATCCGCATTCTATCAATCCTTTTAGTGGTCTTCGTCCTCTTGACGGCGCCTGCTTCTCGCTCAAACTCGCAAGGCGGCCCGAACGTCGAGGGCCGGATCACCGCGCTGCTCGCGCGGATGACCCTGGAAGAAAAACTCGGGCAACTACAACAGCTCGACGGCGAAGGCAATGGAAACTTCCGTCCAGAACACCTCGATCTCATTCGCAAGGGGTTACTCGGATCAACTCTCAATGTTCGCGGCGTAAAAAACACGAACCAGCTTCAGCATGTTGCTATGGATGAATCGCGCCTGAAGATTCCGGTCTTGTTCGGCTTCGATGTCATTCACGGTTACCGGACAATCTTTCCCATTCCGCTCGCTGAGGCAAGTAGTTGGGATCCAACGCTGGCCGAACGCTCCGCCGGCATTGCCGCGCAAGAAACACGCGCGGCGGGAGTGCCATGGACGTTTGGACCAATGCTCGACATCGCTCGCGATCCTCGCTGGGGACGGATTACGGAAGGCGCCGGCGAAGATCCGTACCTGGGTGCAGCCTTCGCCCGCGCTCGCGTCCGCGGATTCCAGGGAAACGACTACAGTGCGCCCGGCAAGATCCTGGCGTGCGCCAAACATTGGGTCGCTTACGGCGCCGCTGAAGGCGGACGTGACTACAACACGACGGATCTTTCGGAGAACACGCTGCGCGAGATCTACTTCCCGCCTTTTAAGGCCGCCGTAGACGCCGGCGTTGGATCTATAATGAGCGCCTTCAATGACCTCAACGGCGTGCCGGCATCTGCAAACCCATTCACGTTAACCAAAGTGCTGCGTGGTGAATGGAAGTTTGACGGCTTCGTCGTTAGTGACTACACCTCAGTCAAGGAATTGATCAATCACGGATCTGCCGCAAATGAGAAGGATGCTGCGCGCGAGGCGCTAAACGCCGGCGTTGATATGGAAATGGTCAGCCGCCTTTTTAACCAGCAAGGTCCGCAGCTGCTTAAAGAAGGAGCCGTCTCGCAAGCCACAATCGATGAAGCGGTACGGCGTATCCTGCGCATCAAGTTTCGGCTGGGACTTTTTGAACATCCGTACAACGATGAATCGAGGGAAAGTGGTTCGCTGCTTACTTCCGAAAATCGAGCCGTTGCACGCGCAATCGCCGGTCGTTCGATGGTCCTGCTAAAGAATGAACGTGAGACACTGCCACTCAACAAGACCATTCGCTCGATTGCCGTGATCGGTCCCCTCGCCGATGAGCGGCGCGCCCCACTCGGCTGGTGGAGCGGCGATGGCAAGACGGAAGACACCGTCACGCCGCTCGCGGGCATCAAGGCGAAAGTATCGCCGGACACGAAAGTGAGTTATGCGAAGGGCTGTGATGTACAGGGGGATGCGACTGAAGGCCTGGCTGAGGCAGTCGCGCTGGCGAGGGATAGTGACGTAGCCATCGTCTTCGTCGGCGAATCCGCAGAGATGGTTGGCGAAGCCGCTTCGAAGAGTTCACTCGATCTTACCGGCCGCCAAATGGATCTGGTAAAGGCCGTTCACGCCACGGGAAAGCCCACTGTGGTCGTACTCTTGAACGGACGTCCATTGACTGTTGGCTGGATAGCAGAGAATGTCCCCGCAATTCTGGAATCGTGGATGGGTGGCACCGAAGCCGGCAACGCGATCGCGGACATCTTGTTTGGCGATGTGAATCCAGGAGGCAAGTTGCCCGTAACGTTTCCTCGCACCGTCGGTCAGGTACCGATTTACTACAACCATATGAATACCGGTAGACCTCCCGAAGCTAACAATCGGTACACATCGAAATATCTCGATGTGCCCTGGACGCCGCTCTTCCCTTTCGGATATGGCCTCAGCTATACGCAATTCAAGATTACAAATCTGCAACTCAGCGAGCAGCGGATTAAATCAAACGGCACGTTGACGGCCAGTGTTGAAGTGGAAAATGTTGGCAAGCGTGCCGGCGATGAGGTGGTTCAGTTGTACATTAGAGACGTAGCTGCCAGCATGACCCGGCCAGTAAAGGAACTGAAGGGTTTTCAGCGGGTAACACTTCAGTCCGGCGAGAAGAAACGTTTGACCTTTATGCTCACGCCGGAACATCTGGGCTTTTGGAATCGAGACATGCGGTTTGTGGTTGAGCCGGGAGAGTTCAAAGTGATGGTTGGACCAAACTCCGACGAGCTTATCGAGACAAAGTTTGAAGTACTGGGGCGCTGAGGATGTTCAATTAGAGAAGGAAATGAAGAATAAAAATATAATGGTTTGGGGGTTCTTGTTTGCGGGCGTGCTCGCTCTTATTGCCGGGCTGAGAGATTTGTTCGCACCTGGCTTTTTCAGCATGAGCCCGCGCCTCCCCACCAACACTGACATCATCGGTCAGTTTGTTGCAGCGGTAGCCCTTTTTGCTGTGGCGGCTTTGTCCAGAAGTCAAAATCTTAGCCACGCCAATAAGAAATAGCTCATCAATAATAAGTAGCTCTGAACTTCACCGGTGTTCCGGTTCCAGAGAAAATGAACACAGTCAAAGTCGCTCCATTCTCTGGTTTGCGTTCACTCCTCGCGGTCCTCCTCCTGCCCTTTGTTTGTTCTTCATTTGTCCTACTGACTTCAGCCTCAACCCTCCATTCTTTTCAGGCTCGGCCGGTCGCCCATAAACTCTCGAATCAAGACGAACTGTTCCTTGAGGAGCTCGAGCATCGTTCCTTTCGTTATTTCTGGGACCAGGCTGACGCTAGCACGGGCCTTGTGCCAGATCGTGCGCGAATCGATGGCTCGCCTCTGGACGAAAATCATCAGAACGTTGCGAGC
>JALYTI010000496.1 GCA_030854375.1 Acidobacteriota bacterium
GCAACGCCGCATCAAGTCCTCCGTCTTTGTCTTGCTGCCCACTGCCCACTGCTCACTGCCAACTAATTCATGAGCTACACAACCATCTTTGTAATCGCTGGCGTAGTGCTGCTGATCATTTTTATCCTGATCGCGAGATTAGCTATTCGCTGGGCAATCAGGTTGGTGATCATCGGAATAATTGTTGTGGCCCTGCTAGGCTCCGGCGTCTTTTGGTGGTGGAGCAATCGTCTGACGTCTCAACCCGAACAAAACCGGCCACGACCTGCCCCCAGCAGACGCACAGCCGCGAAATGAAGCAGAGAACATGGGGAAAAGCGACACCGACGCCGCGAATCAGTTTGATCCAGAAATAGAAACGATCAAGCCTGGAGGAGTCTCCGGACTTTGGGGGCGATACCGTCGCCTGCCACGCAACGTATTCGCTATCGGTTTTGTAAGCCTGCTAAACGACGCTTCGAGCGAGATCATCTATCCCCTCCTGCCCGTTTTTCTTTTTCTGACTTTAGGCGCCTCTCCAGGAGTTATCGGCTTAATCGAGGGAACCGCTGAGTCCATCTCGAGTTTGCTGAAACTCTTTGCCGGCTATTTCAGCGACAAGCGCGGCAAGCGAAAAATCTTTGTCGTTTTCGGCTACTCCCTCGCCAGCCTCGCCAGACCGCTGCTTGCGTTTGCAACGAACTGGTATCAGGTGCTGGCAATTAGACTGACGGACCGAGTAGGAAAAGGGATCCGTAGCGCACCACGCGATGCAATGATCGCCGACACCGTTAGAGTCGAAGAGCGTGGGCTCGCTTTCGGCTTTCATCGCGCAATGGACCATGCTGGAGCTGTCGTCGGTCCATTAATAGGGTACGTGCTGGTGCTGTTGTTTGCCGTTAACCGAAATTCTCCAACGGCTGCCGAGTTCACAAAGATTTTCATCGCCGCGTCCGTACCAGCTTTAGCGGCGGTAATTGTTGCCGTGTTCTATGTACGAGAAGCTCCCAGAAAGAAACATCTCAACGATTCAAATGGCATCAAGCCGATTCGACTTTCATTGCGGGGCTTCGACTCGAATTTCAAACGTTTTCTTTTCATTGTCGCACTCTTTACCCTTTCCAACTCCTCCGATGCCTTTCTGCTGCTTCGTGCCCGTACTGCCGGTGTATCAGTCGTTGCGATTCCGCTCTTGTGGGCGATGCTGCACCTGAGCAAGGTTGTCAGCTCGCTTTTTGGTGGGCATTTATCTGATATCTTGGGCCGCCGCCGGTTAATAGTTTCAGGTTGGATTCTTTACGCCGCCGTGTATTCCGGCTTCGCTTTCGTTTCAAATCCAGTCTCCGTATGGATACTATTCTTGATCTACGGCATCTATTTTGGGTTGGCGGAAGGCGCGGAGAAGGCTTTGGTCGCCGATCTCGTGAGACCCGAACAACGCGGCACCGCTTACGGGTTATATAATCTAGCGTTCGGCATAACGGTACTTCCGGCGTCACTATTGATGGGCGCTTTGTGGGATTGGCGCGGTCCCACAACGGCTTTCCTGGTAGCCGGCGTACTAGGAGCCACAGCTGCCTTGTTGCTTCTAGCGATGGTCAAGACGCGGGGCTCCGGGCAGGAGTTTCAGAGTTAGATACGACTACTACGCCATCCTGGAAATCGTTTGTCGGATGCGTAACCGAATGAATACGAATTATCAAATCATCAAGACCGGAGAAGAGCTTCGCAAAGCAGTCGAGTCGTTGTCAGCACAGCACGCTATTGGACTCGACACCGAAACTACTGAGCTTGATCCCTACCTTGGCCGGCTGCGTCTGATTCAGCTTGCGACGCCTTCGGGCGTGCAGATAATTGACCTCGATGCTTTCAGCAACTCCGGCACAGGCGGCAATGGAGATCTTCTAAAAACCAGCTCGCTTGCGCCTTTGCGCGATCTGCTCTCCGCTCCCCGTCCGATTAAGATCGCGCACAACGCAAAGTTTGACGCCAAGTTTATCAAGCACCAACTCGGCGCAGATCTCGGCGGCATTTTCGATACGCTCCTCGCCAGCCAGTTGGTAGGCGCGGGTGACATTGAAGAACGCCACGGACTGGAAACTGTAGCTTCTCGCTATCTAAACGAGTCGGTTGATAAAACCGAACGACTCAGCAACTGGAACTTCGAACTGTCTGAGGCGCAACTCGAATATGCCGCGCGCGACGCTGCGGTTTTGGTGCCCTTGCGGGAGAAATTGATCGAGCGGTTGAGAAGCGATTCGCTGGTTAAATGTGCCCAGCTTGAATTTGAATGCGTGATGACCGTCGCCGATATGGAACTTACCGGCTTCTACATGCATAAGGACCGCTGGCTCGAACAATTGACCATAGTTGAGAAGCGTAGAGCCCAGCTAGCTGATGCTTTACAGGAAGTCCTGGCGGAGGAATCATCGCAAGGTACGCTTTTTGGGGGGCCGCAGCGTGACGAGATCAACCTCGATTCCCACCAGCAATTGACGCTGGCCCTGGAGCGATTGGGTATTTCCGTTCCCGATTCAACGCGCAATTGGAAACTCCAGCCGTTAGCGGCGCAGTATCCGGTTATCGGCACGCTGCTCGAATATCGCACCGTGCAAAAAGCGCTGACCAGTTATGGTCAAAACATGATCGACCTGATCAATCCCACGACCAGCCGCTTGCATGCGGACTTTCGGCAGATTGGCGCGCCAACCGGGAGGTTCTCCTGCACCAATCCAAACATTCAGCAGGTGCCGCACGCTGCCGAATACCGCCGCTGCTTCTCAGGGCATCCGGAAGGCAGAAAGTTAGTGATCGCCGATTACTCGCAGATCGAGTTGCGGATTCTCGCTGAATTCTCCGGTGACCGGGGCTTCATAAACGCGTTCAACTCGGGCGCCGATCTCCATCGGGTCACAGCCGCCGAGGTTTTCAACGTCTCATTGGATCAGGTCAGTAAGGAGC
>JALYTI010000497.1 GCA_030854375.1 Acidobacteriota bacterium
GTTCCAGCTTGTCCAGCTGCTCTCTTACGCTCTGAATACTGGTCCTTACCGATTCCTTATTTCTTTTGGTTTGATCGAGAATCGCCGACGAAGCTTCGTTACTTCGCGCCGCGTAATCCATTGATTCAAGTCCCTTGGCAACCCCGCCCAGCACATAAATAAATTTCGTTAAGATCTTAATCTCCTCGGCAACGCGAGCGGCTCCTTCGCGCTGAATCCCCGCAGCTTTCGGCTTCGCCCCCGAGCGGCTGGATTTTGTTGTTGTTGTTCGTTTTCGGGTTTGAGAAAAGCTTGTAGCTGGAAAGACAATAACTGCAGCCATCAATGTCGCGATGAATAGAGTAGTGATTCGTTGCACGTTGATTCTCCGGTTGCTTGAATACGTACCAGGCTTTTACCCGACAGTATAACCGCAAACAACGCTAACCAAGCCGCGCGAAGGGTCGCAAAGTTCTATTAGCGTACCTTAGCGCCTACTTTGCGTTCTTTGCGGTTGATGCTGTTAGAATAATGCGAACCTCCAAGCAAATTTCAGCAATGAGTGTGAAAAAACAGCTATTAGCTACACGACTGGGCCGGATCGAATACGCCGCGGCGCTGGCACTCCAAAAGGAGACGGAGCTCGCCGTAAAGAACGCTCAACAGTCGGATACTCTATTGCTCCTCGAGCACCCACACACATTAACCGTCGGACGGCGAGGCGACAGTGCAGGCATTCTAATGTCTCAAGAATTGCTCAAGGCGCGAGGTGTAACTGTCTTTGAAACAAATCGTGGCGGAAAAATAACCTATCACGGGCTGGGACAGATTGTTGGTTATCCGATAATTAATCTCAGTCCCGACCGCGAAGATGTTCATCGCTACGTTCGAGACCTTGAAGAAGTATTACTAAGAACAGTTTCTGATTTTGGGATTCCGGCATTCCGTATCGACGGCCTGACCGGAGTTCACACGTCACGAGGAAAGATAGCAGCCATTGGCGTGCACATTGCGCGTTGGATAACCACCCATGGGTTCGCTCTCAATGTGAACACGGATCTTAGTTTCTTTAATTTGATCATCGCTTGTGATGGGGAGCAGGTAACTTCAATGGAAGACTTGCTTGGCCACGAAGTCGACATGCGCGAAGTTGAAGATCGGATCATTGAGCACTTTTCCCATGTGTTCGACATGTCTGTGGCCGAGCTTTCTCGTACAATGGTTTAACCAAACCGGACTCAAAGTTTGCCCAGAGTTTCCTGAAGTCCGCTTCTTCCGGAGAAGCTTTATTCCTGGCGCACCTTTGCGTCGAGCTATGATGGCCTGGCGGTAATAGTTTGACCATGCTGACTTTCGATTCGATCAAACAAGCAGCGAAACGAATTCGCGGCCGTATTCATCGCACGCCTGTTGTGACGTCTCGTTCTTTCAATGAGATGGCCGGATGCGAAGTCTTTTTCAAGTGTGAAAATCTGCAACGTGCGGGTGCGTTCAAGATTCGCGGCGCCACAAACAAAATCCTGTCTTTGACTGACGAAGAGAAGCGCCGTGGAGTTGCTGCCTTCTCGTCGGGCAATCATGCTCAGGCAGTGGCGTTGGCCTCGCGCGAGGCAGGTATCTCTGCAGTCATCGCGATGCCGGAGGATGCGCCTAAATCCAAGGTCATGGCGACCAGGGCTTATGGCGCCAACATAGTGTTTTATGATCGGCAGAAACAGGATCGGGAGGGCGTGGCGTTTGAAATAGCTGAACGGGAAAAACGAGTTATGGTCCCTCCTTACGACGACTACGTCGTTCTTGCCGGTCAAGGTACTTGCGGTCTGGAATTTCTCGAAGAGGTTCCCGATCTCGATTGTCTTTTGGCGCCGTGCAGCGGTGGCGGGTTGTTTGCAGGTGTCAGTACTGCTGCTAAAGCTGTCAATCCACGGATCCGTTGTTTTGCTGTAGAACCTGACACCGCCGACGACACTCGTCAATCGTTTCTCAAGGGCGAGCGCGTGTCGATTCCCCCACCGCCTACGATCGCAGATGGCTTGCGAGTTCAAAGCCCGGGCACGTTGACGTTTCCGGTGCTTCAGAAAACCGCGGAAGATGTTTTGACAGTCACCGATGAAGAGATCATAGAGACAATGAAAATCCTTCTCTTTCGTATGAAATTGCTGGTCGAGCCTTCAGGCGCCGCGGCCGCTGCGGCAGTGCTTACACGTAAATTGTCGCATGATCCCAAGCGCGTTGGGGTAATTCTGTCCGGCGGGAATATTGATGCAGCACTTCTTTCGCAACTGCTGGCGCCGAAAGGCTAGTAGCACGGCCGCGAGCAGCAAAGGCCAGCAGCGAAGGCCAACAGATTTTCCATTTATCATTTCCTATTTTTCATTGTCCTTTCTCTATAGCTGCGGGTTCTGCAATGAAAAATGAAAAATTAGAAATGATAAATGGAAAATCTGCTTTGTCTTACCCTAACAGTCCAAACCACCTGTAAGCATTGAGCAATTCACCAACGCCGAAAGACGCAAGGTTGGCAACGATGATGGCGATGAAGTCGCGCCACATGCAACGCTTTCCCACGTATTTTTTTTCGCCGAATGCCAGCCAGAAAAGAAAACACTCCGCCACGGGAGCAAAAATTTCTGCTGTAACGAGATAAAGCGTTCTCGATCTGGAAGCAAATAATGGCGGCAACACGAGCGCGACGACCGGATAGGTACAAGCTGTCAACCACACACCCGCCCACACTCGTCTTTTCCAGGCGTGCCGCCGCGAGAGTCCCACCAACAGAATCGGTGTCTCGACCAGAATTGTTAACAGATAACCAAGCGGCAGGAATCGCCAGAGTTCCCAGGAGGACATATTCAATCAGGTGCCCTGCCGACTAGTCGAGTATTACAGCATTCTCAACAGAAACGGCGCCTCTGCTAAAACATGTGCGATCGCTACGGTGAAGTAAACGTCGCGAGT
>JALYTI010000498.1 GCA_030854375.1 Acidobacteriota bacterium
CAATCAACGCCGTGGATCGCGAATGGAGCGGTGCGTTGCCGGCGACCTTTCTTTACAACACAAAGGGCGAGATAGTTTACAAACGTCTTGGCCGCGTTGACGCGGTTGAATTGCGGGCCGCAATCGAAAAGCTAGTAAGCAGCAGGTAGGTCAGAGGCCAGAAGTCAGAGGTCAGAAGTCAGAAGTCAAAGATCAGAGGTCAGAAATCACCTTCTTTACTAAGCGATCCCAACCACCTGACTCCTGGCCTTTAGTTCTAACGGCCGACTCCCAACTTCTGACCTCTGACCTCTGGCTTCTGACCTCTGGTTTCTGACCTCTGACCATGGAACCCATCACTCCTGAAGTAGTCTCCGCTCACAATCTCACTTCCAAAGAGTTTGAACGTATCACGACGCTTATGGGACGCCGGCCAGGCCTGGTTGAGCTCGGCATCTTCTCCGTGATGTGGTCGGAACACTGTTCCTACAAGTCCTCGCGAATTCACTTGCGCAGGCTCCCCGTCACCGGCGATCGCATCATCGTACCGCCAGGCGAGAATGCGGGCATCGTCGACATTGGTGACGGTTGGTGCGCTGCGTTCAAGATCGAGTCGCACAATCACCCTTCATTCATTGAACCATTCCAGGGAGCGGCAACCGGAGTCGGCGGCATTCTGCGTGATGTTTTCACAATGGGAGCCCGGCCGATCGCGTCAATGAACAGCCTGCGATTTGGTTCGCTGGACCACCCGAAGTACGGGCGCCGCAACCGCTCATTGATGGCGGGAGTGGTAAGCGGGATCGCTCATTATGGCAACGCCTTTGGCGTCGCAACAATTGGTGGCGAGGTCTCATTTGACGATGCCTATTCGCTCAATCCTCTGGTAAACGCATTCGCCTTAGGACTGGTGCGGCAGGATCAAATCTTTTTCGGCAAAGCGACAGGAGTTGGCAATCCCATAATGTATGTGGGCGCCAAAACAGGACGCGACGGCATTCACGGCGCAACTATGGCCTCGGCTGAGTTTGACGAAGAGGCGCTGCAAAAACGTCCAACAGTGCAGGTTGGCGATCCTTTCCTGGAAAAGCTTTTGCTTGAGGCTTGTCTCGAGGCGATGCGCAGCGGCGCGGTCGCCGGGATACAGGATATGGGCGCTGCGGGCCTGACATCTTCCTCGTGCGAAATGGCTGCACGAGCCGGGACGGGTATTGAAATAAATTTATCTTTAGTACCGCAACGCGAAGCCGGCATGACCGCTTATGAGATGCTGCTTTCCGAATCGCAGGAGCGAATGCTGATTGTTGCGCACTCGGGCCGCGAGCGCGAAGTGATCGACATCTTTCGTAAATGGGATCTCGATGCCGTCGTGATTGGACGCGTGCGCGAGGGTCGGAACATGCGCGTGATCCACAATGACGAAACAGTCGCGGATATTCCAGTTTCCGCGCTCACGGATGAGGCCCCCATCTACGAACGTCCGATGACGCGGCGGAGTGCAAAGTCCAAAGTCCAAAGTCCAAAGTCCGAAGCACAAAGTACAAAGCACAAAGATCAAAACTATAACGACGCGATTCTCAAACTATTAGCTTCACCAAACCTCGCCTCCAAACAATTCGTTTACCGGCAATACGACCACATGGTCCGTACCAACACCGCGGTGTTGCCGGGCGCCGACGCTGCCGTTGTGCGAATCAAAGAAACGCGCCGTGCTTTGGCTATGACACTCGACGGCAACGGCCGTTACTGCGCTGCTAATCCTCGCGAAGGGGCAAAACTGATTGTGGCCGAAGCCGCTCGCAACGTAGTGTGTGTTGGCGCCCAGCCCCTCGCAATAACAAACTGCCTTAACTTCGCGTCGCCGGAGCGTCCGGAAGTGATGTGGTCGTTTTCAGAAGTGATCGACGGGATGGCTGAAGCTTGTCGAGCATTCAATACACCAGTAGTTTCCGGCAACGTTTCCTTCTACAACGAGACGGAAGGACGCGGCATTCTGCCCACGCCTGTCATTGGCATGATTGGCCTTGTTGAGGATGTGCGTCGCGTGATTCAACCCGGATTCAAAAAAGACGGCGATCTAATAGCTCTTCTGGGTATCACCTCAGACGATCTTGCAAATAGCGAATATGCCGCGTGTATCGACGGCGTTTCAACTGATGCGATGATTGCCAATGGCATAGTTCCTAAAATAAATCTACAAGCCGAGCGCGCGGTGCAGAGCGCGTGTCTCGAGGCTGCGGAGGCAGGTCTGCTCGCCTCAGCTCACGACTGCTCAGATGGCGGACTCGCGATAGCCTTAGCAGAATGCAGTTTCGCCTCTCTGAATCACCCCGCGATTGGTGCCGACATTGCTATCCCGCGCTCCTTAACAAATTCGTTTCCAGCGACAACCACGCTCTTCAGCGAATCGCCATCACGAATCATCATTAGCTTCCCCGAGTCCTCGCGCGCATCGATTGAAAACCTCGCTGAGCGAGAGAGTTGCCCGTTAACTGTCATTGGCCGTGTCGGCGGAAACCGGCTTCGGATAAAACTCCACACGGAAAAGGGCGAAGAAGCTGAGGAAGTCATCTCCGTTTCGGTCAGCGAACTTGAAAACGTTTGGCGCACTTCCCTCTCCACAAGACTCGAAGCTGAAGTGATGACTGCCGGTAGGGAATAGCTTGCGGAGTTTGACGCAAGCAGTTCAGAGTACAAACTTTAGTTTGCTTCAACGGTCAACAGTCCAAAGTTTGAGTTAGCGGGTGGTTTTCCAGATTGGTCGACGTGCCCGGTTATTACGCATCCAAATTAGGTTCTTGACGTTGGACATTCGACATTGGACTTTGGACGATTGAACGGCAAACTAAAGTTTGTACTCTGAACTACTTGAGTCTAGTTTTCGATTGTGCATCCCGTAATCTATCTCAACAAAGTTATGCTCGAGGCCACAAAGGCGCGAGT
>JALYTI010000499.1 GCA_030854375.1 Acidobacteriota bacterium
CTCGGCGGGCACCGCGCCAAACAGATTTCCTGAAGTCGAATAAGTCATGGTGAAAAGCTTTGTGCAATTATCGCCTAAAGCGTTTCCGCGCGCGACTGCGCGACCCCGCCGGCCCCAATTTTGGAGGCTGGATCACGGAATCTTAAAGGGAACGCTGCCCGCGCGATCTTCGTATACTCAGCCGAACCCAGAATAACCGCGAGATTTGAATACCTGGGCGAGGAAGATTAAGGGAGTGAAAAGATGAAAGAAGCAACCGATGTATTGAGAATAGTGGGCATTATCCTTCTTGGAATTTTCGTTTTTGCTGTTGGTATCCCGATTGTGTTGACTGCTGCCGGTATTACGCTGGGCATCCTCAAAATCCTGTTCGGCATCGCCGTACTCGTTATCAAGTTGGCCGTAGTTATTGCTATTGCTTATTTAATTCTCGTCGGCATCCGGGCAATACTTCGGTGACTGCCCGGGCAGGCGTTTAGTCTCCGAGGTGGTCATAAATCCATCACTAGATGCCTTGTTCCAAGCTCCTTGAGGAAGGGCGCAAGACCTCACACATTAAAGCGAAAAAGAACCACGTCACCTTCCTGCATAATGTAGTCCTTGCCTTCCAACCGAGTCAGGCCTTGCTCCCGTGCTGCTACCTGAGATCCCACGCGGATTAGATCGGCATAACTGATCACTTCTGCACGGATAAACCCTCGTTCGATATCTGAATGAATTGTGCCCGCGGCTTCCTGTGCTCGTGTACCCTGCGGAATGGTCCAGGCCCGCACCTCCTTCTCTCCCGCGGTCAGAAATGACATCAATCCGAGCAAGTGGTAGGCGTTCTTAATCAACCGATCAACTCCACTTCCGTTGACGCCGAGGCTTTTCAGATACTCCGTGCGCTCCTCAGGAGACAAAGAGACGAGTTCAGCTTCCAAATGCGCGCAGATTACGAGGCACTCTGCCGCTTCTTGTGTGGCAATGTTTTGAACAGCCTGGATACCGGAGTTATCGCCAGGACTCGCGAGGGTCTGCTCATCAATGTTTGCCGCGTAAATCGTAGGTTTCATAGTGAGCAGAAAAAAATCACGCGCGACGGCGCGTTCTTCAACGGTAAGAGACACCGTTCGCGCGGCCTTGCCCTGTTCCAGAGCGGGCTGAAGCTTATCCAGCACCGACAATTCTGCGCGGGCTACCTTGTCGCCGCCTTTGACGTTCTTCAATGCCTTGTCACGACGCCGTTCCGCCGTAGCCAAGTCTGCAAGTGCAAGCTCAATCTGGATGGTTTCGATATCACGGGCCGGATCAACCGATCCTTCAACGTGGATAACGCTATCGTCTTCGAAACACCGCACCACCTGGACCACGGTGTCGGTCTCGCGTATGTTCGCTAGAAATTGATTACCTAGCCCTTCACCTTTTGAAGCCCCGCGCACGAGACCTGCGATGTCCAGGAATTCAACTGTCGCTGGAACAATCACACTGGTCTTTACGAGCTTGGCCAGTGGCTCGAGTCGTTCGTCAGGCACAGGAACTACGCCCACATTTGGCTCAATGGTGGCGAACGGATAGTTGGCGGCCAGCGCCGCAGTTTGCGCGGTGAGCGCATTAAAAAGCGTAGACTTGCCAACGTTTGGCAAGCCAACAATCCCGGCTCTTAACATTTATGATTGCACCCGGCAGGGTCGACTTTTCCCCGCATTCCTCGACGAGGAAACTACCCGATTATATTCCCTGGCGCAACGAGCGCGCCGGAACAGTGCAAGCCTTTGGTTTTGAGTTCAAACCTGGACTCGCGCAGTGAACGAAACATTGGAGAACCGAGCGCGGTAGCGCCGGATGCTAGAGTACCTTCGACGCGTAGCGTCGGGTGAATTTAGCCCGGCCTTTTTAAGGCCGGGAAAGTCAACTGCAATGCGGTCCGATCAGATTTGAATTGGTGTGCGGGATTCATCGTGCGTTCGCGTATAATCTCGCTCCGTTTTTAAACGAGCTCTTTACTCCAACAATAGACAAAAAGGACCTGACGGGAACCACTTGATCAGAATCGTTCCGTCCATCATTGCGTGATCATCTCGCTTGCGCTAGTCCTACTCGCTACTGCCGGCGGCACTCTGGCCACCTACCTCTACGACGCCGCCGCCCCTTTCGGCGCCCGGCTTTGTAGTGGCGCGTGCATAGGCATCGCGACCCTGGGGCTGGTTGGCTTTATCTTCGCAGCTTTCTTCGGGCTTACACCGCTCACAATCCTGCTCACGCTTGGAGTTCTCGTGCTTCCAGCATTTTCGCTGAGACAAACGAATCGGAGAAATGACGTTCAGCGCGATCTGAGAGCGACGTATCGAGCGGTTCGCCAGGGATTGTTTCATCCCAGGCGTCTGCCGCTTGGCTACATAGTTTTCTATCTCATTGTTGCGGTAATCCTGTGGCACGCGTTTCAACGCGCGATGATTGATTTACCGGAAGGTATCTATACGGGTGTCCGGAACAACCTGGGTGACCTGCCTTTTCACCTGAGCGTGATTACCAGTTTTGCCTACGGTAACAACTTTTTGCCGGAAGATCCGACGTATGCCGGAGTTCGATTTACGTATCCGTTTTTGACCGACTTTGTTTCCGCAATCTTCGTGCGTTGCGGCGCTAGTCTCCGTCAGTCAATGTTCATTGAAAATTTCGTGGTGGGACTTGCATTTGTAGGAGTGGTTCACCGCTGGGCACTTGCAATGTTGCGCAACCGGCTTGCGGCAATACTCACGCCTATACTGGTTCTTCTCAACGGTGGCCTGGGCTGGGTGATGGTGTGGAAGGAAGTCAGTCAAAGTAAAAACAGCTTCACCGGGATCCTAAGCAACCTTCCTCCGTCGCTCACAATCATTCAGGACACGACCTGGCGTTGGGGCAACGCGCTCTCAACATTACTAATACCACAACGTGG
>JALYTI010000069.1 GCA_030854375.1 Acidobacteriota bacterium
CGTAATATGTGCTCTCGAACGACAGACCCAGGTCGTCAACCACCAGGGCGATCGAGCGGCGAACCTGGTCAGGACGCAACTGCTCCGGGGGCCTCGGGGGCGCAGTCTTATCGCTGGACTTTCCCGTGACTGGTGGAGCGTTGGATTCGGTCGGCACATTGATGTAGGAAGAGTTTCTAATTTCCTGGAGCCGTCCGTCCTCGTAAACCTCGAACTCCTCGGGACGAAGATCGACGATCTGCTGGCCGCGGCGATCCGTCACGACGGCATCAATCTGGACCAGATTAGTCGTGATGCGTACGACGTCGTTTGGTGTTTGAGGCGTTGACGGTGTGAGGGCGCCAGGCTGTTGGGCTCCGACCTGCGCAAGCAGCATGCAGATCAGCACCGATGCGAGCAGAGACTGTTTCATCGTTCCGAGACCCCGCTTGCGCCCGCCTAATTCATATTTTTGTCTGCCGCTATTTATCGTGCACTTCCCCAGCCTGGTAACTTTTCAAAAGGTCGTCTGAGATCGTTTGAGTTATCATGATCACAACGGTTCACTTCGCGAGCCTGGGAACCTTAGCCAGTCTTGAGGCAATTTTTTTGAGATCCGCTGTACGTTCGATTACGGATTCGAGATCCTGTCCGGCTCGTGTTGCTTGATTGACCTCAATTGTATTGGGTTTCTGAAACAGAGGATTTGTTACGAAGCTCATTATTGATCGGTCAAGGACCAGCAGTGCAGCTCGAAACTCGCGTGAATTAGAAATATTAGGATCCGACGCTACTTTTTCGATATTACCTGAGTCCGGTAAATTCAGATTCATCTTCAATCGGACGGCCTTTCCTCTTATCCGCGAAACCATATCGGACATAGAAAAATAGTCCAAAGTCTCACGTGCCCAGGCTTCGGCCATCATTTTGTTATTCAATCCCTGCAAGTCTTTAAAGTCCTCCCGAATCTGTTTCATAACCGCGACGCGGCTGGATTCGGAATCGGTTTTTGCCGGCAGCGACGAGAGCAGTAGTCGATCCAGGTCGGCTCGTTGAATGGCGCGAACCTGGTCGCGCATTGAAGGGTGATTTGAGCCGCTTTGTTGTCCTCGAGTTTCTCCAATGCAGGTCGCCAAGAGTAAGAGACCAGAAATCAGGAAAGTCAGTTTTGAGCTTTTCGTGTGGTTGGTTAGGAACATGGTGCTTGCTCCTTGAATCAGGCGGCCAGTGCGTGCGAGCCGGCTTGGAAATGGCGTTGCCTCTGAATTGAAAAAAAGAGGTGGCGGAATTAATCCGCCACCTCGTTAACGTGAAACCCACGAATGGAAAGTGGCTTTAGAAGTTGAACCGCGCTGCAACCTGAATGACGCGCGGGTTGCTGCTAAGCGTATGACGTGGATTCAGGAAGTCAGGAGTTACCGGTGAGATCTGATTCAACCTCGTCAAGCCAGTAGTACTAACCGGATCCACGGTGTTGACCGAGCCCGGAACGTACTGCGGGTGATTGAACGCGTTGAAGAAATCAGCGCGGAGCTGGATTTTCTTCGATTCGCCGAAATTGAAGTTCTTGAACAGCGAAATGTCGAAGTTGTTAATTGGCGGTAATTGGAACGTGTTTCGACCAATGTTCGAAACCGCACCATTGCCCGCCTGAATGTACTTGGCACGGGGATTAGTCGCGAGATACCCGACAGTGTCTCCGGCGGTATTGAGCAACGGCGTAACGGTGCTGCCTATGCCTTCGGTCCCACTCTGATTCAGTATGCCGCGGTCGCCGGCGCTGTCACCGTTCCGGTTTGCGTCATTACCGCTGCGGATGGTTATCCTCTCACCACTTTCGTAGGTGTAGGTGCCCGCAACGTTAAAGCCACCAAGCAGGGTCTTGGTAAATCCGGTGGTCTTGTTGAACCACGGAATTTCATAGATCCACGAGCTTACCAGGCGATGTCGGTGATCGAGCGCCGAGAGAGCACGCTCCGGCCGCAGGTTTTGGAAGTCCTGCACGCGGCGCGGTGACAGCACGGTCGAGAAAACTTCAGCCGTGGTGTCGTCGATCAATTTGCTCCAGGTGTACGCGTTGGTCATCTGTAAACCTTTGGAGAACCGCTTGGTTAATTGCGCCGATGCGCCATGGTAACTGGAGTTACCATTGGATTTGAACGCAATGACGTTGGAAGTAAAGCCCGCAGCCGAGTACACCGGATTGATTCGTGGTCGTGCGTCGATCTGCGCCAGCGTTAAGGGTAGTGCATCCAGTGTTGCCTGCGAAGGAGCCGTCAAGAAGGTCGGCAGTCCCGGACGTCCTTGTTCAGGAGCAACCTTCGCCAGCACGTTAATGCGGTTTTGCGTGATCAGGTGAATACCACGTGTGCCGACGTAGCGCAGCTCCATCGACCAGTCCTGCATGAACTGACGCTGGTAGCTACCGGTCCACGTGAGTGAATAGGGAACCTGCTGGTCAGGAATAAAGGAACCAGTCACGGCACGAGCGGCCGCGGCACTCGTTGTAGGTGACGCAGCACCGGACAAGCCGCCGATTGCCAGGAAGCCGTTAGCTGGACACTGCACAGGCAACGTCGGGTCCGGGCAATCCCGTGTTTGTTGAAACTGCGGCGGATTCGACAGGATGTAAAGATTGTCGAAGATGTAGTCGTAACCCATCGAGAAACCGGCACGAATCGAGCTCTTGCCGCTTTCGCCGAAGATGCGACCCAGCGTCCCACCCTTGTAGTCAGGCGCCCATGCGAAACCAACCTTTGGTGCGAAATTCTTCGTTTGGGCCTTCGGTTCGCCAAAGACCAGCAGGCCAGGCACCGAAGAAATCGAGTTGACGGTCTGTAGTTTCGCCGTCTTCGGGATTTCCTGGTACGAATAATTCACGCCCATGTTCAATGTTAGGCTGGGACGAATGCGCCAGTCGTCCTGGATAAACGCATACAGGATTTTCTGGTCGCCATAATAGGTGCCGCCACCCGCGTTTCTTTCGGCAAACACAGGCAAACGGTCGAGCAGAAAATCTTCAGTGTCCAAGTACTCGTAGTCACCACGCTCGCGTTGCACGAAGTGCTGTGGCGAGATGATCTTGCGGAAGTCGCCGCCAAACTTCAACGCGTGGTTGCCACGAATCCAGGTCAGGTTGTTGACGATCTGGTAATTGTTCTCGATGCCAAACTGCGGTGCATTCCCATCGGGTCCGATGTTCAATCCCAGGTCGTCCAAGCCAATGTTCGGGAAGGCATCCAGGCCGGGGAAAGTAAATCCAGGCACTAGGAAGTTGTAAGACGAGCGACGAAACGCAATGCGGTTTTCATCGATCAGATTCCCCGAGAAGTTGTGAATCATCGTATAGGAGAAGATTCGCTGTTTGAGCGGCACAGACGTAAAGAATATGGGCAAGCTCGCCGCGTTGTCGACGTCCGCACCGTTGGTCATTGAGAAGCGGAAGTGGTGTTGTGTTGCCTGCGTCTGGTTGTAGTCAAGATTGATTACGGCGTGATTCTGCTTGTAGAAGTTTGGCGACGGGAAAGTGACGTCGCCGATAGGAATCGTACGGCCTAACACGCTGATGCTGCCTTCATTATTAACCGGAGCCGCCGGTGTAAAGGTGCGGAACACATTCAGGTTGGTAGCAGACAGGCCGGGAATCGTGGCCAAAGTAGCAAAACCTGCTGCGGTGGGCGTAACAATACCACCTGCTGGCGCCGCACTGCCGCTTTGCAGTCTCTCATAGGAAGTGAAGAAGAAGAGCTTGTCACGCAGTTTCCAAAGGCTGGGACCACCTTCGCCCCATCGTGGGAAGAAGACTGGGCCACCCAAATTGTAGCCACCGCGGAAGAAGTCGGAACGCGGCATGAAAAGATCGCCGTCCGATTTGTTGCGCGTGACGCCGGCGTTCTTCTGAAGCGTATCCAGAGCGTTCAGGTAGCGATTGCGGAAGAATCCGTAGAAGGTGCCGTGGAAATTGTTCGTGCCGCTCTTGGTAACGGTAACGAAATTGCCGCCGTTGGATCGTCCGAACTCGGCTGAGAACTGATTCTGAAGCAACGAGAACTCAGCGACATCTTCCGGAGAGATGTAACTCTGCGGACCAGTCACTGCCTTGTCGTTGTTGTCAACGCCGTCGAGAACGAAGTTGTTGTCACGCGGACGCTGACCGCCGACCGAACCACCCACCCCGACGCCGACACCGCCAGAGCTGGTAACGCCGGGAGCGAGCAGGGCGAGATTGTTAACGCCAGCGGCGCTGCCGGCCGGACCGGCCGTTGTTTGGGCAAGTTCGACCACCTGACGTGAGCTGAAGGATTTGGAAAGCGTGGTTGTCGTCGTGTCAACCAGTTCAGTACCGCCGGCGGTGACGGTCACCGTCTCACTAACGGAACCCGGAGCCAGTTGAGCCGGCAAGTCGGTAGCCTGACCCAACGACACCCTAACATCCGTCAGTTCCGCAGCCTTGAAGTTTTCGGCTTCAATCTTCACGGTGTAGTCGTCGCCCGGCTGCAAGTTCGTAAATTCAAACGCGCCCGAGCCCGACGTTTGCTGGGTGGACGAAGTATTCGTTGATTTCTTGGTAAGGGTCACCTTGGCACCCGGCACAATTGCGCCGTTCTGGTCCGTGACCACGCCCCGCACAGTACCCGTTGTTACCTGGGCATGGGCTGTAAACACACAAGCCACGACGAACAATAACGCGCCGAGGAGGTGTGCCATTTTGCGAGAACTTTGCATGAGTAGATCTCCTGTCTTTGTAGCTATTAGAACCTCAGTGGGGATTTAATTTTGTCATTACTGACATTTAAACTTCATTCCGGCAACATTCCAGCAACTTGTATTCCTGCGCGTCGCCTTCTTGGACGGCCACTACTGCAACTAGATTAACTCACCTATTGAGTGAAGTTTAGGTGCCTGGTCACCCGTATCCGTGCTGCAGCAGGTTTGCTAGGATTGATCCAACTTCGGCAATGGAATTCAAAAAAATGGATTTAATCATAAGTTGTCGAATTTTCGAGGCCGGCTAGGCAGTTATTGGCCGAGCGGCACCTGTTACTGCGATAGAGTCTGGAGAGTCTTGCTTGACGTGAGGACGAATGAACCTCTACTGAGGGGCTGGGGCGGACGCGACCATGCTTTTCAAGGGCTTCATTTCTCTTGTCGATGACAAGAAAGACCAAACCCAAATTGAAATGTGCTGTGGCGAACTTCGAGTAACCTACGCCTCAGCGTCAGGCAACCCTCTAATTGCGAACCACAGCGTACATACCACATATCAGTTCGAAGCGAGTCTGCCCAAAGCGTCGAGTCTTCATACAGTCCTCGTGGTAAACTTTGCCTTTCTGAAACACCATGTCCGAACGAATCTATCGCGATCCGGTTCATAACATCATTCGCCTTCGCACTGATACTGTTGAAGGCGAACTGATGATGCGTTTGATTGACGCTCCTGAATTTCAGCGACTACGGCGCATCAAGCAGCTCGGACTTGGCCTCTACACTTATCAGGGCGCAGAACATTCCCGTTTTACCCACTCGCTCGGCGCCTTTCATTTGATGAGCAGGGTCCTCGATCGCCTGGGCGAAAAGCATCAAATCGAGGCGGCGGATCACGCGGCATCGCGCGCGGCGGCGTTGCTTCACGACGTGGGCCATGGATCCTTTTCGCACGTGATGGAGAAGGTGCTCGGGTTTCACCATGAAAAATGGACCGTGGAAGTCGTACTCAGTGACTCTACAGAGGTTGGCCAACTACTGCGGTCTTATTCCCCGGACCTGCCCGCGAAAGTAGCGGCGATTATCGAAGGTAAATTTCAACCCGCCGCCCTGGGCCAACTCGTTTCTTCTCAACTCGACGTGGATCGAATGGATTATCTTCTGCGTGATTCGTTGATGACCGGTGCCAAGTATGGAATCTACGATCTCGAATGGATCATTAATGCGCTGGCGATTGATGAAGAGAATGATCGGATTTATGTGGCAGCACGCGGGCTATATGCGGTTGAGGAATACCTGCAAGCCCGCTATTACATGTTCCGTCAGGTCTATTTTCATCGTACGCTGCGTTCAGCGGAAGCAGTGCTGCGCTCAATTTTACGTCGAGCCCTAAAGTTGCTGGAAACGGACAAGCCGGTTTGGTACGCGCCCGACACTGCGTTCGAGAAGGTTCTACGCAGAAAGTCTTTGACGATTACCGAGCATCTCGAAGTCGACGATTCGGATGTTCTGTTTCACGTTAAGCAGTGGCAGCGCTCTTCTGATGAAGTCCTCGCGGATCTCAGCCGGCGCTTCACAGGGCGCAGGCTCTTCAAAGCGATCGATCTGGACATGCCTTCTGCAGAGCGACCCGAGTTTCTGTCGGCGGCGCGCGAGTGCGTCGTAAAGGCTGGATACGATCCGGACTATTACTTTATCGAGGACCGGGCCAGCGATGTTCCTTATTACAACTACTACACCGCCGATGGCGCCGAGCCGAAGAGTCGCATTTATGTGGAGGACGGATATGCACGTCCGCGAATACGTGAGATCAGTGAGGTTAGCGACGTCATTCGGGGACTGCAACGGGGTTACGAATTGCACCGGGTTTGTTTCCCTGCTGAGGTGAAAACTGAAGTTTATGAGCTCTACCATCAAATGGCGCCGAAGGATCGCTCGGCTGTAGGAACCCAGTAAGTTTGACGGGGCCCAGGTAAGACTCAAGCTTCAGGGAGACTAGTTTGCATGGCAAGAATAGCTGGAGTAAATGTCGAGGAAGCTGACCGCCACGTTAAGGAAGTGTTGGAAGCGCAGGTCAAAGCATGGGGCGCTCCGCTTCTCAATCATCTACTTTACGCTCGGCGCCCATCGATTTTTCGAGGAGCCCGTGCGATGTGGGGCGGAATCGAATCGTCCGGACTAATCGACCCAAGTCTGCGAGCATTGATTAATCGACGCGTCGCTTATCTCAATGGTTGTGAATTTTGACAGGACATAAATGCTGCCGTGAGCAGCAAGCTCGGAGTTTCAAACGAGAAGATCGATGCCCTTCCCAGCTACGCAAGCAGCGATCTTTATACTGAGGCTGAACGTATGGCACTCGAGTTTGCCGACAGCATGACAATAACCGGGCACGATGTGAGCGATGAATTTTTCGGGCGACTGCGGCGGTTCTACGATGAGGATGCTCTGGTTGAGCTGGCTGCAACGATCGCCTGGGAAAACGCTTCGAGCAAATTCAACCGCGCTTTGCGCGTACCATCTCAGCAGTTATGGAAGAGAGACTAGCGAGTCAGATCCCTGGCCGTAACGACTGCTACGAACATCTGGAAAGCAACTTTAAAGTTCCCGGGTTGATCGTCACAGGATGTCATTCTTTCAATCCCAAAAAGGCTTGCCGCTGTCGCTTAGAAGTTCACCAAACTTTCCTGCTGCCCTTTATCTGGTGATTCTGGCGTCCCTCTTTCTGAATCTTCAGGTCAAGGCACAAGCGCAATCGGCGGGGCGGGCTGTGACGCTGGCCGTTTTGGACTTTGGTGACTCTACGTTGGGTCGAGTATCTGCCGAAAAACTCGGCGCGAACCTGAAGCACGAAACTGACATCGTCGTTTTGGACCACGATCAGACTCAGGCGGCTGCGCGCGGCGCCGGATATACGAATTCAATGAATCTAACACTGAGCGAAGCGCGCGATCTTGGCGCGGCGCTTGGATGCGACTTTTTTATTTTGGGAGATGCACAGACACTGCGGCGCTCACCTTCAACAGGTCCGCTTTATTTCGAGTCCTATGCGTCGATTTTCGTGGTCAGCTCGCGAACAGGCAGGCTCGTTGATTGGGACCGCCAAGACTTTCGCGCACCCACTGCAGTAGCAGCAGAGCAATCCCTGAGCGCGGAGTTGTCCGCGTTCGACATTCGCAACCGAAGCGCCGTTTCAATTCGGCGTGCGCAGGCTGACGAACGTAGGGAGCGCGCGTTCACGAGTAATGAAGGAGACCAGCAAACTCCAGTCATCAAAGTAGCTCCCGACGACGATAAACGAGCTGAGGCTGAGGGGATTCGGCTGCCCCGACCTTACCGTCATTTGTTACCCGCTTATCCTGAGACGGCATCGCGAGCCGAAACGGAAGCGACGGTTGACGTGCTCGTCGATTTGGACGCGGGCGGCGAAGTGATGCGCGTCAGTGTGGCGCGGTGGGCAGGGTTTGGTCTCGACGAGGCAACAATAGATACGGTTCGCAAATTACATTTCTTTCCGGCGATGCGCAATGGTGTTGCAATTCCTATTCGCGTTTTGCTGCGCTATAACTTTCGCAAGCCACCACGATAAAAAAGGAGGAACGGGGAAACAG
>JALYTI010000070.1 GCA_030854375.1 Acidobacteriota bacterium
TTATTAGTGAGAGTAACTCGCCGGCTGTAGGTTCAGAATCCATTGGGTGCTACGGAGTAGGGAAAGGAATCAACCTCGATTGAACTAAGCCTTTCTCGGCCTGCGAAAGACTGATTCGGCTGAAGACTCGGGCTTGATGCGGATACGAAGCCGGACCACTTCATCGAGAATAATGTTGGCGACATTGGTCTTCGACATCAGGGGTACATGAATCGGAGCTTTTCGATCGCGACTAATTATCGTTACTTCGTTCGTACTTGTGTCAAACCCCACTCCATTGCGAGTGACATCGTTTGCGACAACCGCATCCAGATTCTTAGCACGCAACTTTTCGCGCGCATTCGCAAGAATGTTTTCCGTCTCGGCGGCAAATCCAATTACCAGCAATCCATCCCGCTTGGCGCCTGCCACGTCATGCAGTATGTCGGCCGTCCTTTCAAGCTCGAGAGTCAGCGAAGATTGACTCTTTTTGATCTTTCGCAACGAAGGCTCAATTGGGCGATAATCGGCTACCGCCGCCGCGCCAATGAAGACTGAAGCGTCTGGAAGCTTTTCCATTACCAGACTATGCATTTCCGCTGCCGAGTAACCCCTGATAACTGAGATGTCGTGGGGAGCCGGAGCGGTGGTGGCTCCGGCAATAACCGTGACGCGCGCCCCTCGTTTTCGTGCGGCTTCAGCAATGGCGAAGCCCATCCGGCCAGAGGAATTGTTAGAAAGAAAACGAACTGGATCGATCGCCTCGCGGGTCGCGCCAACAGTAATAAGTATGTGCTCGCCGCTGAGATCTCGGGTGCCCTGCTTTTCGCCGTTTCTCAAAATCTCTAAAGCGGCAGCCACAATGTTTTCCGGTTCACTTAGCCGGCCGGGGCCGATGGTCCCACACGCCATCTCGCCTTCGTCAGGTTCGATTACAAAAACGCCGTCGGATTTGAGCTGCTGCAAGTTTCGCTGTGTTGCCGGATGATGCCACATGGAAGTGTTCATTGCGGGCGCAATCAGAACTGGGGAGGTGGAAGCCAGGTACGTCGAAGTCAGGAAATCGTCGGCGACTCCGTTCGCGAATTTCGCGATGATGTTGGCTGTGGCCGGAGCAATTAAGAGTAGGTCTACAGTCTGTGAAAATGTTATGTGGGCAATGGGATCCGGATTATCAGCAGCGTAATCGTCAACGATAACGTGGGAACCCGATAGAGCGCGGAAAGTAAGTGGCTGTATGAACTCGCAGGCGCGCTTCGTCATTGCGACTCTGACAATACAGCCGGCACGCTGCAATCCGCGGAGAACCTCGGCTGCCTTAAACGCGGCTATACCCCCACTGATTCCGAGAGCTACTTTCTTTTCGGTAACGCTGTTTTCGAGGGAGTGCTGCGCCATCACCACTTACTCCAAACTAAAGATCAATGTAACATTGCCGAAACAAGCGTGCAACGGACTCTGATCCAGGCTAGGTATAATCCAGGCCACTGATTTGAAGAGAATTGCCGTGATTTGTAATATGGATTTGATAGAGGCCATTCATGGGTAATTCGCGTTTGATTTGCTGCGGTTTCGCCGGTGCGTTTTTGGTTCTGTGCGTGGGTTTTGTCGCTTCTGCACAGAGCAGGGGCGGTGACGAGCAATACGGACCCGTTGTTCGAGCTTATCTTGGCTACTTGAGAGATGAGCAGGAGGTTGTCGATGACCGCGTGAGTCGACACGAGGTAAGTGTTGCGTATTACCACCGGAATTCAAACCGCATACGCGCATTGCGGCAAAAGGCAACGCAAATCGCCAGGGAGAGCCAAAACGACTACCTGCCGGAACTTGAAGCAGTGACTGCGGATGAATTTGGCCTCCTCTTCGAGCGGCCTCCGCGATTCGGAACACTGAGAATCGGCGAAGTCGTGCAGAATACCTTCAGGTATCTCGGGCAGGTTCGGTCCGGCGAGTTGTTCTACATCTTTGCCCGGCTTGACCCTTACGAGCAGGCAGAATTGACGCGGAAAACCAATAATAATGTGGATAATGCGGCGAATTCGGCGGCGCCTGCATCCAGCTCAGGCGCCAAAGCCACGACTCGTGTTAGGCGCGTAAATAATCCGTAAGCCAATACTAAGTTGCCTTACCCGAGCAGCTGCGACTGCAGGGGCGGATTCTTGCAGTCTAGAAAAAAACAATTCAACACGGAGCAGAAAATCACAAGTTTTTTTCACGATGCCGGCAATTTAGTTAAAAAAGTCTGGACTAGGACGCCCCCAAAGTGCTAAATTCTCGGCCACCACGAAAAAGCACAGTTTTGTGGCAAAACTGGCTAAATGTCTGTTGACAGAGTGCCTTCATTCATGTAATAAGTGCCGAGTGTTTCGGCCTTGCAGACGGCACTTCAGCAATTAGACATACATTGTAACGAAGCGAGAATTATTGTAACGAAGCGAGATTGAAGAGAAAAATTTCGCTTCTCACGAAATTTTGCCCGTCGCGGCACGCAATCAAGAATTCGTTTTTCAAATACGGGAGGAAACAAATGATCAGCAAAACTTGGAGCCGCAAACCTATAGCGGCCTGTGTGGCAGTTGCCATTTTGAGTGTTTACTCAATGGTGGTTTTGGCGTCGCCCGGGGCAAAGGCCCCATCGGGAGAGTTGTCGGTCTCCGGCACGGTGATGGTGAACGGCGAGAACGCGCTTTCCGGCGGTACAGTGTTTTCCGATAGCGTTATCACGACTGCCGATAAGAGCGCGGCCACGGTGAACCTAAGCAAGTTAGGGCGCGTTGAACTGGCGCCTAACTCGAGCTCGAGATTGAGCTTCACCGAAAAGAGCCTGATGGGACTGCTCGATGACGGCACCGCTCACGTCTCAACGTTAGCGGGAATCTCCGTTAACTACACGACCAAAGATGGCATTGTGGTGGTCGATGGCAGCCAGGCAACTTCGTTTACAGTGACGGTCGTCAAGGGTATCACTACTCTTACAACTCATTCGGGCGTCGCGCAATTGCGCGTCGGAGGAGCTGTGAAGCAGGTTGCCGCAGGTGAAAGCACTACAACAGCGGCTGCTCCTCAGGGCGGCTGTGCTCCAGGCGCCCCTTGCGGACCCGGCGGACTCAGTAGCGGTGCTCTAGCTGCCTTGTTGCTGGGTATCGGCGGTGCTGTTGCTGCAGCAATTATTGCCGCAACGCACGATGACACGTTTGCCTTCGGTGGCAATCCGACTGTGATCAGTCCGTCCAGATAAGCGTTCGTTGCCTTATTCGAAAAATACTGCAGCGCCGCTCTTAGGCGCCGTGGTCAATGCCGCACAACCTTGCGGAGTCACGCGACCATACGTCGCGCTTGACCCGCAAGGTTTTGCATTATCGAATAACTCCCTCCTCGTTCCTGAAGGTAATTCTCAATGCATATAGCGGTGATTGGCACGGGCTATGTCGGCCTGGTTACAGGCGCGTGCTTCGCGGAATTCGGGGTCGACGTGACCTGCGTTGACATCGATTCCGAAAAAATCTCACGTCTCGCATCTGGAGAGATGCCTATTTACGAACCGGGCCTGGAGCAACTGGTAACAAAGAACATGCAGTCTGGTCGGCTGCAGTTCACCACGGATATCAAAGTCGCAGTCGAACAAGCCCTGGTAATTTTCCTGGCCGTAGGTACGCCACCGGGCAGCGATGGCTCGCCAGATCTCACTTTCGTAGAAGCTGCCGCCCGGTCCATTGCGGAACATATGAATGGTTACAAGGTCATTGTCACGAAATCCACTGTACCCATTGGAACCGGTGAGTATCTTCGCAAGCTAATACGCGAGCAACAGAAATCTCGTTTGAATTTTGGCATCGTGTCAAATCCGGAATTTTTACGCGAGGGAGCAGCGATTAATGATTTCATGCGACCGGATCGCGTTGTGATTGGAAGCCGTGACGAGGAGGCGATCGCGATAATGCGGGATCTTTATCGCCCTCTTTACCTGATTGAAGCTCCTTTTGTTTTGACCTCGCCGGAGGCAGCGGAGCTTACTAAGTACGCAGCAAACGCGTTTTTGGCCACTAAAGTCTCGTTCATCAACGAAATCGCCAGTCTATGCGAAAGCATTGGTTGCGATGTGCACGACGTAGCCAAAGCTATAGGCATGGACCGCCGTATTGGAAGTAAGTTTCTTCATCCGGGACCGGGCTTTGGTGGATCATGTTTTCCCAAAGATACGCAGGCCCTGGCTTCAGTTGCACGTCAGTTTGGCCGCGATTCATTGATCGTCGACGCCGTAATTGAAGTGAATCGCCGCCAGCGTCAGGCGATGATACCGAAGATAGAGAAACTTGTCGGAGGGCTTAAAGGGAAAACGATTGCGATCCTCGGACTTGCGTTTAAGCCGGAAACAAACGACATGCGCGAAGCACCCTCCATTGATATCATTAGAGGCTTGATGAAAAGTGGTGCCAGCGTGCGAGCCTATGATCCGGTGGCCATGATTGAAGCTGCTGAAATCCTTCCCGAAGTCAACTATGCACACGACGAATATGCTGCCGTGACTGACGCGGATGCGCTCGTTTTCGTAACTGAGTGGAACCAGTTTCGGGCACTCGATATGAGCCGTATTCGCGATCTGATGAGGTCTCCCAGGATTGCAGACTTACGGAACATCTATGAGCCCGAGGACATGCGTGAGCTTGGGTTCGAGTACGTTGGAGTTGGCCGATAATGAGTATCGCCCTGGCGCGCACTCCTACGCCAAGGATGATGTGCTGAGGCTGGATCGCGCGGTTTTTGTATGGCCCTAACAGGAATTGCCCTCGTAACTGGAGGAGCCGGCTTTATCGGTTCGCACATAGCTTCGGCTCTGGCCGCGGCAGGCGCCAAAGTGCGGATCATCGATGACTTGTCAACCGGTTATCGAGAAAATCTAGATGCAATTGGCGGCGATTTAGACTTCATTCAAGGTAGCCTGGCCGACGAGAAGTCTCTGCGAAAAGCTCTTGATGGTGTTGAGCTGGTTTTTCACGAAGCTGCCATCCCCTCAGTCCCGCGTTCGGTTGAGAATCCGCGGCAGACCCACATCGCCAGCGTGGACTCAACTTTCTCTCTTCTTTTGGCTGCGAGGGAAAAAAAAGTCAGGCGCATAGTGTACGCAGCTTCGAGCTCAGCCTATGGCGATCAGCCGACGCTGCCAAAAACTGAGAGTATGCTGCCTGAGCCACTCTCCCCCTATGCCGTGGCAAAACTTGTGGGCGAGTATTACTGCCAGGTTTTTACGCGTGTCTATGGGTTGGAGACTGTATCACTAAGGTACTTCAATGTCTTCGGTCCGCGTCAGGACCCGAGCTCTCAATACTCCGGCGTCATCTCCCGGTTTATTAGCGCCCTCATGGGGAACGAAAAGCCCGTGATCTACGGTGACGGTGAACAGTCTCGAGACTTCACGTACGTGGCTGACGTGGTGGAAGCGAATTTGAAGGCATCCGAGACGACCACCGGAGTAGGGCAGATCATTAACATCGCGAACGGACAGCAAGTCACCCTGAATCAACTGTTGGAGCGATTGAAACTACTCACAGGCAATGAAACTGCGCTTGCAGATTACCGCGAGCCAAGGGCAGGGGATGTGCGACATAGTCTGGCAGACATTTCGCGCGCGCGCGATCTCCTCGGGTTCGAACCTAAAGTAGATTTACAAACGGGATTACAACGGACCATCGATTGGTGGAAAAGCAGCCGCTTCGCAGGACGTTCATCACTGAAAGTGTCTTAGAGAGCGATTACCCGTTTGATGCGGCCGCATTCATTCCGGCCAACTCCCGCAAACTATCTATGTAAGGCGCGCGAGCAACACCTTTGTCAGTAATGATTGCCGTAATCAATTCGTTGGGAGTGACGTCAAAAGCAGGGTTCTGTATGTCCACTCCCTCCTGGGCGAGTTGAACATCTCCTATGTTCGTCACTTCTTTGCTGTCCCGCTCTTCAATTGGGATTTCCTCGCCTGACTTAAGGGAAAGATCGAGCGTGGAGATCGGGGCCGCAACGTAAAATGGAATTTCATGTTTCCGAGCAAGCACCGCTACCATGTATGTTCCGATCTTGTTCGCTGCGTCGCCATTCGCAGCAATTCGATCCGCGCCCACTACTACTGCATCAACTTTGCCGGTTTTCATCACGTGACCAGCCATGTTGTCGGTGATGACCGTGACTGGAATGTTGTCTTTCGCCAACTCCCAGGCGGTGAGGCGTAGCCCTTGTAGAAATGGCCTCGTTTCATCCGCAATCACGGCCACGCGTTTACCGGCATCTCGAGCGCCTCGAATAACGCCCAGCGCGGTTCCGTAATCGCCGGCCGTGGCAAGCGCACCCGCGTTGCAATGCGTGAGTATGGTATCTCCATCCGAAATTAACTCCGCGCCAAAGCGCCCGAGCGCGCGGTTCGCTTCAATGTCTTCGCGAAAGATATTAAGAGCTTCCTCAACCAGACGCGCTTTGATCTTTTCCGTTTCCTGCGTGGTGGTCTTTTCGCGGGCAAATGTCTGGCGCATCCGCTCGATAGCCCAGAAAAGATTAACTGCGGTCGGACGCGTCTGTGACATCACCTGGCACATATAATCGAAGTCATCTTCCAAATCCGCTACCGAAGTTCCAACTGACTGACTTGCGCCCAGCGCCAAACCCATCGCCGCAGAGACTCCAATGGCTGGTGCACCGCGCACAACCATCTTCTTGATCGCCTCGGCCACTTCTTCATACGAGCGGAGCATCAAATATTTCTCCTCGTTTGGCAGCAGACGTTGGTCGATCATTCGTACACCTTCATTGGTCCATTCCACAGTTTTGATCATTCTTTGAAAACGCTCCCTCTCGATATTCGGAATCCCGCTAAGCTTACCCGACGACAAATAGGACAGCAAAGTTAGCTGTGAGTTCGACCTCCGGAACGCCTCTGCCGGAGAGTGAAACGTGCAAGCCGATTTTCCATTTCTCATTTCATATTTACCATTTGTCATCTCCAGTGGCGCATGCGCAAATCGAAGCTGACAAATGGAAATGGAAAAGGAACTTTCCCAAATGGTGGGACACCGAGACTAACAGCTTTAATGGCTCACACCCCAAGCGCGCTTCCCGCTGGGCACACTGGGTTTGTTAATGGCGGAATCGCTGATTTCGCCAAACTTCTACGAGGAAGGCTTCCTGACCCTGGGCCTTCGCTTCGAGCACGCGCCCTACTTGATAACCAGCTTTCTCTAGATAATTGAGTGGCGGGCCTTTTTCATCCCATTGTTTCGCGCGGAACGCGATCCAGATGTGATCGTTGAGCGGAGTACTATTTTGTACTGCGATATCGCTAAAGTTTCGTGGAAGGAAATAAGCAGGATCGTCCACGATGCCTGGAACACCCTTAACGAGCGTTACCTTGAACCTCGCGTTAGCGGTCGTATCCAGGGCGAACCAGAGGTGATAGGCAATCAGATCTTCATAGGCATAAATCTCGACTGGACCGTCCGAAGCAGCTTCAACAGACATCATTTCACGGCCAAGCTTGTTCCAGGCGCACCAGATAAATTCGGGCGGACGGCGCAGAAAGAAAGTGATGCCCGCTAAAAGGAACCAGCAGCCCAGGACCAGAGAGATAGTAATTCTCATCCAGTTTGGCTGGAGACGTCGTATTGCGAGTGCCGCAAGTATCGAATAAGGACCGGCGGCAAAGATCAGGTGGCGTGTCCCCCAGATGGAATACGGCAATATCCAGCTAAGGAAAAACAGCACGGCTACGGGAGCGAAAGCGAAAAGGAGTAGTGCGGGGACCGTTTCCAGGCGGGGACTATCTGCTTTCGTCCTTGCCTTGAACGTTAGCCACGAAAGGGCGATCAGAGGAAAGCCAATCAGGGCAACAGCCAAACAGGTACTCCAGGGATCGAAGAGTGCGTCAGCGCTACTCTGACGAAATAAGAACGGTTTGTTCAGCAGCGTAAAATACGGCACGACATCCAGCAGATGAGGCCGCGTCAGCCAACCAATATTTTGTCCTAATCCTTTACCAGGTTCCGTCGCCTTAGTGACTTTAGCGACTTCATAAAGCCAGGGCAGGTAAAGCAAAACAAGCATCGCAGCTGACACCAGAAAAGACCGCAGCCTGCTGCGCCGCCAAAGTAGCAATGTAGTTGCCTCGAGGCCGAGGAGAAGCCAGCCGGCGTAGTGCGTGTAAACCAGCAACAGATTAATGGCGAGCAGCGCAAGTAACTCTTTCTTTGAACCTGCTTCGCTATTCAAGAATTTGAGGAATAGCCAGAGAGAGCAGAGGGAAAAGAAAAATAGAAGGCCATACATGCGCAA
>JALYTI010000500.1 GCA_030854375.1 Acidobacteriota bacterium
ATTGTTAATGGGTCGAATGTTAGTGGTCTTGAAGCGGTATCGGGAGGCAGAGCCACATTTGAAGCTGGCTACCACCGTTAGTCCACGAGCGTTTGAGCCGTTGAATCTGCTGGGTCGTGCATATCTTGGGATCGATCGGTTTGAGGACGCCGAAGCGACTTACGAGCGGGCTACGCAATTTGCCTCGCCGGCGGATCGCAAACAACTTGCGGGCGCTTACGGTTTCGAGGGCGTAGGCGACGGTTTTATGAAAGCATCGAAGAAGCCCGGCGCGGCGCGCGCGTACAAGAGAGCTTTGGAGCTCGATCCCGGAAACAAGGCGCTTGAACAGAAACTTTCCCGTGCGCGCTGACGATGTTGTCGAGCTCAATTAGTTAGGAGCAGATCTCTCTAATGAAGCGTTGCCCCAAATGTAATCGTACTTTCGCTGAAGACAATCAGAAGTTTTGCACGTTTGATGGCGGCTTGTTAGAGACGTCCCATGAACCTTTTGATCCCGAGGCCACGATAGCCAGCGTTTCTTCTAACCGGGGAAGTTCTTCTTCAGATCAGTTTGGTGACAAACCGGTTAGCAGTCCTCCGCCGGACTTTAGCGCGACGGTCGCGACTTCACCGTCTGTGTTCCCCAGAAAGACTGGGCCGGCAGGGGCGACTAGCGCCTCCACGGGACGGCCGCCGCCCTTGCCGCCATTGCAGTATCCGCCACTTCCGTCAACCGCCGTCGACCACCCAAAGAAGAAATCCAAGCTGCCTTTGATATTGGGCATATTGTTTTTGCTGTTCATCCTTTGTGTAGGCGCGGCAGCCGCTGCATTCTTCCTCGTGATCAAGCCGCGACTTAACGAGAGGCCGGCTCACACACCGATAGTGACAAGAACAGAGTCAGCGGAAAAGGTAAACAATAATAATAACCAAGGGGTTATCGCCAACAACGATGGTACCAGGACGGAAAGCGAGTTTGTACCACCACCGGATACGGTTAAGTTCAGCAACTCGCAGGAAAAACTGGATGGCAAGCTAGCCGAGCATTACGTCGATTTCTCGTTCTACTATCCGAACACCTGGGCTTCGGATCCGAAAGCGGGTGTGCCCGGCGCGAGTAACTTTGTGAAGGTTGAGAAAACTCGCGAAGACAATAAGGGAGTGTATCTCCTCGAGAACGCGAGCGTTAGTTGGTACAACAGTAACGGCACGTTTGAGGGCGATAAGGCTGTCTTTCAAGATCGCGTAAAGAGTGTGGAGGATCAGGTAGCTCAAGCGTACCCCGGTTACGAAAAAGTTTCCGAGGGCGAAACCCACGTCAACTCTCTCAAAGGATATGAATTTCGGTTCAAGGGAACCTTCAAGAACACGGGCCAGGGAGATCTGCCTTATTGGGGACGAGTAATCTTCGTTCCGAGCGGCGCAGGCGGGACGACCGGCGCGGTGATTTCATTACTGGCAACGTCTTTAGCTTCCGACGTAACTTCCGCTGAAGAATTGGGCGACAAGGGTGAAATGGGCGTCGTTCTCGACTCCTTCCGATTTGGAAAGAGTCGATAGATTATTATGAGTCGTAACTTTAGGTCATCGTGCTGTCAATGGTATGCTACAACCAATGTTCGGTCAGCGAGTCGTAATAAGTAAGTAAGAAATGCACGCAAAGAAGAAAATCAAAACCGGGAAACCACTATGGACGCCATTTCGCGTGGTTTTCACGATTGTCGTGCTCTCGCTGCTGGCAGCTTTTGGAATTTCCAGTTGCACCTCGAACGATGAAAAGCAGGAGAACCCTTCAGGAACTGGCGTGGCCAGGAACGGGAGCACGGGCGGAAATAATGCACCTTCGGTTAGAACCGCACCCGCCGCGCCTGCTCCAATTCTTACGTTGCCCGCCAGCATCACTGAAGCTGAGCTCAGAGCCCTGACAGGTGCGCCGATAAAGCTTTCAAGTTATGCAGGTAAAGTTCTGTTAGTGAACCTATGGGCGACGTGGTGCGGACCGTGCCGACTGGAAACGCCGGAACTCGTCAAGCTGCATAAGGAATTTCGCCGGCAGGGAGTGGAGCTAGTCGGATTATCTACTGAGAATCCAGACGCTTCTGCCGACAACGTGCGGGAGTTTGTTCACGACTATAATGTGGATTATCGTGTCGGCTGGGCCACTCCGGAAGTTGCGATAGCATTGATGCAAGGCCGCGATGCAATACCGCAAAGCTTCGTAATTTCCCGCGACGGTCGCGTCGTGAGACGGTTCATAGGGTTCAACCCAACGTCTACGCCGTCACAAATAAGAGAAGCCATTCAAGAAGCGCTCGACGGTAAGGGTGCTGCCGACTAGGTTTTTGTCTTAGGCTGAATCTTTCGCCTTTTTCAATTCGCGCTCACCTTCTCTTCTTAATTTCTCACCCTCGCGCGCCAGTTCTTCATCCTGTAAACCATCGGCTACCTGCTTCTTCGCTTCGCCCTGCAGTTTCTTCATCTCGGCCTCAACACGCTCTTCGACTTGATCAATCGGCGCAGGTTCGCCCATGTCATCCTGGCTTCGGATATTACCTTTGTTTAGATCCATATTTAGTCTCCCGTTGACGCGTATACGTTTTGCTATGTTACGACGTTAATAGCATACAGATGGTAGTCGTACAAATGCGCCGCGACGAACTTATAGAAAAACATTAAAATTTGAAACTAATAGAGAAAGTTAAGAATCCGGAACGTTTGACTGACCAAACATGGTTACTGTGAGGTCCACCGCGAGCGTTTGTTATCCGGTGCGTCCCAGCGGGCGCCGTTATTCGCCACCAAACATGAGGACATAGCCGTTCGGATCGCGCACTTCGAACTCCCAGTCGCCGTAGGCGTAGGGCTCCTGCGGTGGAAATGTTCCTGCGGTGCGGAAGCCGAGATGTTTTGAGTACCAGCGTGCTGTGCTGGCG
>JALYTI010000501.1 GCA_030854375.1 Acidobacteriota bacterium
CCGTCACATTAAGTGGTACAAGTGGCAAACACCGGCCGGGATTAATACAACGTTCGCTTAGGTTTTGGGCTAATATCGCAGGCACGATAAACGACTCGACCAGTCATCCTTTGCCAAGGAGCATCAACAAATGAATCTTAGTTTGGCTCTCGCCTTTCAAGAACCGGCTTCTGACTACTCTATGTGGATAATTCTCGCTGTTGTCCTGGTGATTTTGTTCTTTATCGTCGTGATAGTCGGTGTAGGTTTGACGATCTTTTTTATCGCCCGCAAACGAAGCAAAGCACAAAAAGCGGCAGCGGGCTCGGCTCTGGGAATGTCAAGCACGCCCAGCTCGTCAGCCTTCCCGGCAACGCCACCACCGGAAACGCCCCAGGTGGCGTCCGCGTTCGAATCTTCAACGCCTCCGAAAATTGACATCGCGAGTCCTGCAGAACCTCCTGCAGAACGAAGCTCCATACCGGACTCTATGGATTTCGATCCTTCGCGAACCGTTGCTATCAAGCGTGAGAAAACGGTTGAAATCAGCTATGGCACAATCAAGTTTACTTCGGGAGTCCTGGCGGGTCAGCAATTCGATGTTAATCCGGAAGGGTCATACATTGGTCGTGAAAGCAGCCTTTCACAAATCGTTGTTTCCGACCCACGAATTTCGAAACGACATCTTTGGATTGGTGTACGTGATGGGGCTGTCAAAATAGAAGATCAGGATTCCCGAAATGGGACGTTCATAAACGACCCGACTTCAGACCGCGTCACACAAGCCACCCTATCCTCAGGGGATACCGTGATCCTGGGCGAATCGGACGTGGCGCGCTTTGAATATCACATGTAACAGTGCTCGAAATTTCAGTCAAGTGTTCGAGGCTGAGCCTTTCGTTTTCCAGCCTGCGGAGCAGGCGATAGCATAAAGCCTGGGGTGAAGCGTAGCGGAACGGCAAAATATCAGTGCCGTATTCTTCTTCGCCTTCTTTTTCATATCTTTATTAGTGCTGTCTTCCGATCAACTCTGATAGCGAATGAGACGGTAGGAAGCCAGCGGAGCAAAACCTATGTTTCGATAGAAGGAGACTGTTCGGGGATTGGCCGCATCAGCCAGGAGACAGAGTGTCTTATGTTCTTCAAGCAGTTGTGCACATAGAGATTGAAGCGCAATGCTTCCAACACCCGTGCCTCGAATTTCCGGACGAGTAAGTATTCCTTCAAGATAAGCGGCAGCGTTGGTTGAACTCGGAACCTCGGCCTTAAAGGCGATGCCGCCCGCATCTCTCAGAACCCAAACCCTTCCCATCTCCACTCGGGCTCGAAGCCGCTGGCGAAATCCTTCAGGGTCGCTTGTCTCAGGATCTATGCCATACAGTTCCATAAATGCGCCACTGTTTATCTTCGCGATTTCGTCTGTTTCCTCCGGTCGCGCTCTTCTGAGATTCATGAATTTAGTCTTCTCGTACTTAATCCGGCATGAAGAGAGCAATAAATGATCTGTATTTGAATGGAGACCCCGATTCAACAAAGGCGTGTTGAAGCCGTTGTAAAACGCGTCTGCGAATGGTCGTTCGCCCAATATGACTTTTACTTCTGACGCATGATGCTGCCGCGCAATGTTGGCGAAAGCCTCTGCGCTTTCATGGTTGCCACTCAGAAATACGTGATGACCGATCAAGGCCACTCCCACAAGGTTGTCACCGGCGAAGCACCCGTACCACACTCCTCGACTCTTCGCACTCTCAAGGCCGTTATCAAGAACGAGTCCTATGATTATCACGTTGTGCACGGGTTGAAGATTTAGAACGTCGAGCACCGACGATTCCTCTCCTGAAAACATGGGCCGAACGTGCAGCTGCCTGTTTTCGGAGGTTCGCACATATGCCTGGGCGCCTGCATGCAGGACATTGCTCTGCACGGCGCGGAGGTCACCTAATTCGTTCATATAGAATTTACAATCCAACATAGTTTCCTCATTACTGACTGATCATCATTACTTCGCTTGTGTTGGCAAATTTTTGGAAAGATTCGTGCCCGGCCTTGTTAGCGTGCAACCGTCGTTCGGCTTCATCGAGCAATTCTTCCAGCGTCACTCCGTCTTCCTTGAGTCGCGCCTGTCCAATGCTGATGCCAAAACGCGTCTCCGGGTCGTTGACAACGGCGGAGCGATGGAAGGAAATGCTGGTTTGAACCCGGACCGCGATCTCCCTGATTGTTTCAGCAGCGGTATTACGGAACAGCGCAATGAATTTTCCACCTGCGTAACGAATCAACATGTCCTCACGGCGGAGTTGAACGCGAATTAGCTCGGCGACTTCCTTCAGCAATTTATCGCCGTTCGTCTGCCCGATTGTCTCGTTGATATCGCGAAAGTCATCAACCTCCATCGTCATCAGTACTAACGGATATACGTCATCGGCAGCACGGACTTGTTCTTGTTCGAAGAAGGCATAAAAGTACCGGGCGTTTGGCAAGTCGGTAAGTTGGTCTGTTAAGCCGCTATCATGGTCTCGCGTTTCGGCGTAAAGCGTTGCCTTGTGAATCGCGTCCGCAGTAAGACCGGCGACCTGCTCCAGCATGTGAAGCTGCTCCACAGAATAGCTGGACAGTTTTTGCGAGTAGACTGCCAGCGCTCCAAGTGTACGGTCGCCCTTGAGAAGCGGATAAACGGCGAGCGTTCGATATCCCGCCGGCTGGCAACCGAGTGCGGAGAAATCGAGTGTAGGATCGGTATTAGCAAAAGGTTTGTTATTGGCAAGAACCCATCCGGTCACACCCTCGCCTTGCCGGATACCGCGACCACGAAAGTCTTCAACGTTGATACCTGCGACATGCTGTGCAACCACTGATCCTCCGGTCGCGTCAGAAAGGTAAACGACGCAGGTCTCGAAGGGCACGAGTCTTTCAAGTTTGCTGACTACGAGGGCGAG
>JALYTI010000502.1 GCA_030854375.1 Acidobacteriota bacterium
CTTGTCCTCGCACACTCTGATCTTATGTCTAGTTAGCCGGTCAAGTTCCTGGTCGGACAGTTCGGACGGCCCGTCCGAACAAAGCACAAGATCCTTACTCCACAAGGTCACTTCCAGCGCCAGACCCGAGCCATTTTCTCCCTTTCCGTAGATTGCCAGTGGCTGATCGCGCATCTCCCAGCCGTCGCAGTAGGGACAATGAAACACGCTGCTCCCATATAATCCAGCTAACCCTTCAATCTGCGGCAGGTCGTCGGTGACGCCGGTGGCAAGTAGGAGTTTGCGCGAAGAAATTCGCTGGCCATCATCGGTTGTGAGCTCGAAACTGTTTGAACGACGACGCGCATCGACGACTTTGGTCTGAAGCAGTTTCACTGTTTCATATGGTCGTAGTTGTTCGCGAGCAAGATTAAGGAATTCAGATGGCTGAATACCGTCGCGCGTAACAAAGCCGTGTAGGCCATGGGACGCAGCATTGCGCGGCTCCCCTGCGTCGCAAACGAGCACGCGCCGCCGGCAACGGCCAAGTATGAGTGCTGCACTCAAGCCGGCGGGGCCGCCGCCAACAATGATGACATCAAACACGGATTCTCCCATTAGCGTTCCTTCAATTTTCTGTTTTGGTTTGGGTCGAGGCAACGAAAGACGCGCGACAAAAGGGCTGAACAAGGGGGGCGTATCAGAATTCTCCGGGGTATGGAATAAGTATAACAGCAAAAGACCGGCGGAAGATGATCGCTTCCACCGGTCTCGGTTGATGATAGAACGCGTTCTAAGTTTACGGAGCGGGAGGCTTGGCGCCCTGTGGGCACTGCCAGAGTTCGACCATGAGTACATCCCTGGCCGGACCCACAAGAGTGACTACGCGTTGAGCGCTGACGCCTCTTGAATTGACGAGGTAATCGACAATTCGGGTCGTGTGTCTTTGTACATCACCGGGTCGTCCTCGCTGTCCCGGATAAACTATCACGTAGGCAGTTGAAGTCGGATCGTTCTGCAATTCGATGGCGTAGTTGTCCAGGCGAGCTTTCTCGTCGTTCCGGGCAATGTCGGGAAACTCGTCAAACTTTCTACACTCAACGGGCACGGGGAATGGGACTGAGCAAGTCGCGGTACAGTCGAGATTGTAGCCACCCATGGAAAGCGTCGCGGTTACGGTTTGACCGGCTAGACCGGTTGTATCCACACGGATTGTGTTCGTTCCCTGACCTTCGATGATGCTTCCTGCGGATACGGACCAATTATAAACTGGCGCGACATTCGAGGATCCGCCCGTGACAGTAGACCTGAAGGTCAGCGGTTGATTGAGCTCAACTCTGTCGGGGCATTCGATGGTAACGTTCGGGCAAACCGGCTGTGGAGGCGGACATCGATTGACTAAAACCGAGGTGGATGAAAATGCCTCGCACGCCGTGTCGCCGCTGCCTGTATCGATGTCTACGTAGGCCCGGTAGTAACCTGCCTGGACACCTGAAAGGTCCCAGCTAACCGTCGGGCCGTCGCCCTCGATGCGGCCGGCGTTAGTCGTCCATCGGTACCGAATTGGATAATTGGACGTCGCCCGGGCATTCAAACGAACAACCGCGGGTCCCGCACCCTCGCACACATTGATCACCTGGGGATCGGCTGTGAGGCTAAGGTTTGGCGGCGTAAAGGCAACCGTGTCCCTCCGCACTTTTTGGGCGAAGGCTGACGAAGCAAGGGCAAGCAGTCCTACCAGGGCAATTGGCAATAACAATTTAATCGGGCGGCGCTCGTGTCTCATTTCCACTCCTTTACGATGTTCGTTCTTCGAGTCCGCGAGTCCATTGTCCATAGTTCATCGTCCAATGGCCGACCGGGCTCTTCCGAGAAGCGTAGCAGTTGATAGGGAAATAGAGGGAATGGCGGTTTATTTCCACAACTTTAGGGAGAATCGCCGGGTAATATCATCATCTATCGTTGTCATTCAACCACCAGCAAACGATCGCCAATAGCAAAATCGCCGGAAAGCGGTTTGACTCACTCACCGAATTAAAGTAGATAGGTGGAGCGCTCGATCGTAGCCCCCGATTTCTGCGTGCTAACCGAAATGAAGCCCTCGTCTTTAACTGCACTAATCGTCATCCTTTTTCTCATGTTTGGTCAAGCTGCCTGTAAGAGGAAGAAGACCATAAACCCGGATACTAGTGCGTCTGCGGACATCCCTAATACCACCGCGGGAGAACGATCAGAGGCGCGTGTTTATGTGGAGAAGGGCAAGGAGCTTTATCGTACCGACCAGGATGAGAAAGCGGCTGAGTCATTTCGCGAAGCAATCAAATTGGATCCTGATCTGGCGGAGGCCCATTTTCGGTTAGGGTTGGCCCTGGACGCCCTCGGGCAATCGAAGGAAGCTGAGGATGCGTACAAAAAGGCGGTTGATAAGTATAAGAAATATCTCGAAGCAAACAGTAAAGATGCTGAAGGACATTACAATCTCGGCCAGGCATACGCGGGGCTGCATTTGTACAGTGATGCTGTAAGGGAATACCGGCAGGCAACCCACCTTAAGTCTGACGATGCTGACATGTTTTACGACCTGGGACTGGCTCTAACTAAGCTTGCGCAATACGACGAGGCAGCCGCAGCTTTCTCCAAGTCGCTCGAGATTGATCCGGAAAATTATCGAGCGCAGGATGCGCTGGAAGAAGCACGCGAGGGCGTTCAGCGAATTAAGGCCGGCAAGAAACATCAGGAAGAGTTGTTGAAGAAGGAAAAACAAGAGAACGCCAATAAAGCTGAAGAGGGAACGCCTCCGTCAACCAGATCGCCGGCTTCTTCCAACTCAAATTCGAATCGGAAACGTAATCCGTGAGTCGGGCCTCGGTAGATGCGGGTGTGAAATACTGGTCCCGTCATATCAAGTAAGGAGCGTTCATGGC